>JAGDAL010000274.1 GCA_017959525.1 Lachnospiraceae bacterium
GGACTTCCGAAGTTCCGGAACATCAAAATAAGAAGATACCGACGGTCCCTTCAACAATAAATACGGAATCTGTCGCTGTTCAAAGAGCTGATGTAAATGCAACGTTTGCTGCCACAACCGATAATTGTTCATTACCATCTGCTTCGCTGCCGGTTCGGTTAACGGCATCCATTGACGTAGTTCCGGCTGATCATGGCGATACAGGTATTCATGAGCAAAGGTAATCAGTCCCTGATTTCTTGCCCAGATAATAGCTGCATGCACCGTTGCTACATCTGCGTCAAAGGTTTCTTCAACATCCGGATTCAACCCACTGCGCAACAGCTGCAGGAAGAATAAATCCCGCTTCGACAAGGATGTGCTCTGTGTTTTTCTCATGCGTGCACGCAGTAACTCTTTTGCCTTCTCTGCTAAGAACTGCAACTCCCGATTCCGGCAATACATGATAAAGAGCAATACATTCGGCACCACAAGGCAGATGACGATACGATACAACAGCATCAGCCACGGCGTTCCCTCATAGAGGGAACATACCCAATCCGTTAAAAACAACACGCCTGCCGCTACCGGCACGTAACAAAGTATGCGCTTCCAAAACTCCCAGAGGGACGTCTGTAATCGGTACTTATATAGCATGTACGGTTCTACCCAGGCGGAGGTGGTTAAGGTACTGATCACCGTTCCCAGTAACACACCGGCGGTTCCCAAATACCGCGCTAAGATGATGGATACCACCAGATTCACCACTGCTTCCGCAATGGCCTTGTAGCGGTCATACCAAAAGACGCCCAAGGAATCACGGAATACCAAGATGCCTTCTCTGAGGGATCCTAAGTAGAAGTTCAGGCAGATCATGGCCACGACCGGAACTTCGAAGACATACTGCTCTCCGAAGAACAGAGCCACAAAGAGATTAAAAATCTCAAATAAGCTCACCGCCGCGAAACAGCTGACCCACTGATTGATAAACAAGGTCGCATGGAAAATCCGAGCCAAGCGTCCCCGCTCCTTGGAGACACCCAGATTGCCAACGCTTGCCATAATGCCCTGGAAGAAGCTTCGTACGATGTTACGAAGACTGGCGGTAATCAACACATAATTGGAATACTTACCGACACTGACAATGCCCACGAAAGCAGAAATCAACAGGTTATCCGTGTTATTGACCACCACGTTGCTCATCTTATGCAAGAACATGGCGCCCACATTTTTGCGGATTTCCTGCTTTTCTTCCTGCGGAAGCGGCGCAACGTTCTTATCCTTCAGATACGGATACAACGCATCCGCCTTCCGGGAAATGAGAATATTGGTGGTAATTGTAACAACCAGATTAATTGCTAAATACAACAAAAAGTTGTGGGTGAATACCAAAACCAAGATCTGAATCAAATCCTGAATCACCCAGGAACCGGTGGTATATAAGGTTCCGATATACGCCAGCTGATGCGCATCCATTAAAGTACGCTTATAGATCATCAAATAGCTGGATACCGCGCTGGCCAGATAGAACAGATAAATCACCGTCAGATGCTCTACATTTGGCGGGTCCTTGATGATGATATCCATAAACGGAATCAACAGAAGACCCAGTCCCAACACAATGCAGGCCACCAGATGATAGAACCGTCGAAACAGCTGCATCAGGCTCTTTTGCTTCTCGATGTCCCCCTCTTCTATCGGTCCGTACAAGGCATAGGTAATGGCAGTTCCCACACCCAGTTCCGATAAGGATAAGATAAAAATGATATCCAAAAAGAGACCGTTTACCCCCACATAATCCTTGCTTAAGGTATGGGTGAAAACGATACGAAGCAAAAAGCCTACCAGTAAATGTATCAATTGTGAAATCAATGCCACCGAGGAATTCCTGGCGGAATGCTCGGTACGACTGCGTGATTCCATAGTCTGTTACTCTCCGTATAACTGTTCTAGTGTGAAGCTTCCCAGATAATATCCGATATCCGTAAGCTCCATGGGATTCCCAAGGCGAATGTATTCCCCGGTCAATGGGTCCATCACCTGCAAATACACATCATAGGTGCCCTTTGGGTATCCACTGAAATCCAGTGGAACAGACACCTGGGTTTGTTCCCCGGCAGCAAAGGTCCGGTAGTCCCAGTCTAAAAGAACGACTGAAGTTGACGGCTCTTCTTTGGGACTTATAATCAGTTGGAAATCAAACTTCCGATACGCCGGTGCAAATCCAACATTTTCGATATCTAAGGTCAATGCTGCCTGTTTCTTGGCATAGTCTTCCATGGACTCGGTGGCATCCCGAAGAACATATCGATAACCCAAGTGGGTTCCGATGTAGTCATAAGCGCTCATGCCTTGATAGGCCGCTTCCTCGCCTGTATATGCACTCTGCTTCCACTTGCGCAGCACTTCCTCGTGATGCAAATGGTTCAAATAGGACACATGCATGGTGGCTAAGGTTTCATAGGCATTGGATGCATCGTTATAGGAATTATCCAACACCACCTCTCCACCGTTTGGCACATAGGCACAGCGCTTCCGTTGGAATTCCAACTCCTCTGCTCGTGTTCCCTTACCGCCAAATTCCGCATCCAATTGTAAAGAAGTATCTCCATAGGTCCCAAGATCGGATTCGGATCCCATCATACCATCATTAAAGAATCCCAAGCGGCTATTCAGACTACCGTTATAGGCCTCGTTAGACGCAATCTCCCCATTACTATGAAGGGCCAGTCTTACATGCTCCGGCGTACGAAGGGCCAGGAATAATTGCGGGTCGAATTCCCGATTCATGGTCTCCACCAAGGTACGCAACTCCTTGGTACCAAGGTATTTTGACCCATGCATCTCTCCCACATCGCCAACGAATACGCCCTGCATGGTATAGATTGCATCCTTGTGCGCATTTACCACGCCTGCTACCTGGTGCATATGGGTAAGAATCTGTTCCATGGTATCCGGCTCGCTCTCCATTCCATGACCGGACCAGTCATAAAGGAAGCGCAGAATGATTCTACGTCCGCTTCCATTCCAAGCCGTAAGAATCTCATCGATTTCCTGCAGACCTTCTTTAGAAACATCACAATCCTTGTATTGTGCGAGATTGATCTGTATCTGTACCAATCGAACAGAGGAATCGCATCCTTCCATGTGGTCCTGTATGGTCTTTTGCAGATTGGGATTGGCCCCAATCTCATATCCGTAGATTTCATACCATCCACAATCCGGATTCTCTAAATAGGATGCGGATTCTGTATAAGTGGTTTTCTCCCACTGCAGTCGATATAAGCTTTGCAAAAAAGCCTTTCCACTGGTGGCACCGATGCCAATCACCGAAATCAGCCCCAGCGTAATAAGCAGTTGCACCCATATATTACGCATGTGTTGATTCTCCTATACAAAAACGTTCTTCCCCTTCATTTGCAAAACGAACCGGATATCGATTCTGCATGGTACCGCAAAAATAGACAGACCCGCTAATGGATGGACTATGCAATACCACCTCTTTGCCGGCCGGCAACTGTGAAATCTCCCAACGGGCCAAAACTGCGTCCGCTTCATCTACAAGCTTTACCTCCATAGGAACCACCAAATCTCCCCAACCAACATTGGAAAGTGTGATATCCAACGAATCGCCCCGTCGTTCTACCATCTGCACCAGCAGGCGATATCCCATATATTGCTTCACATCCCCTAATATTCCATTCTCCATCAGGTACGCTAGTGCCTTGGTATCATATTGGTTATTCAAATAGGACAATCGCATCTGACGGAAGGTACTTCGAATCTCATCCTCAGAGAACAGATTCTGCGCTAATCCGCGGGATAACACTTCGCCTCCCACCGGAAGATGTTTGCAGGCATCCTGCAATACCATCAGTGCCTCCGGTCGTTCCATACGGAAGGTTCCCAAATCGTCATTGGAACCAAACATGCCATCATCGAATAAGCTCAGGCGCGTATCCTTTTCTCCCCAACGCTGTAACCACTCCACGCGGCGAACAGCTAGAATCGCCTGCGTTCCAAAGGATCTTCGGAAACAACTATACAGCGAATCCAGAGCATGATCGGTGATGTAACGGGAGCCATGCATCTCACCCCAATTGCCGATGAACAATCCCTGATAGCATAAGATCATGGTGTCATAGAGATTGCACACTTCTGCCACCTGGGACATATGGGTCAAAATCAAGGACAGCTCCGTGGGTTCTTTTGCAATGGCATTGCCATCAAAATCATAGGCAAAGCGCAGGATGACCTGCTTATCGTATTCCTCAAAAAAGGACAAAATCTCCCCTAATCGCTTGCATGCTTCCTCGGGTAGCGCTCCTGCACGAAAGGATTCCAAGGAGCATTCCACTAAGCAAAGCGGCTCCTCCTCGTGCAGGCACCAGCGCTGCTCGCCGGCATCAAAAGGCTTGGATAAATCGTAGATGTATGGGCGATACCATCCCTGGAACGGATTGATGCATACATCCCCGGAGTCCTTATATTTACTTTTTTTATTCGAGCGAAATCTTCGTAGAAATTGCACCTTGTGTTCCTACCCCTGCATCCTTTTTCTTAATCTGATACTGGAATGTAATCTGTAACAGAGAACATGCCATGTGGATCATATAACCGATGGGCTTCAAGCCGGAATGCATACTCTTTCCGGTTTCTCTGGCATGCATGATGGCCGGAATCTCACGGATGTGAAATCCCAATAACAACATCTGCAATACCATATTGGCATCCGGATAACGCTCATCGAAATGACCGTACTTAGAGTAATACAGGAAGGCCGGGAAGCTTAATCCCTGCAATCCGGTGGTCGGATCCATGATGCGCACGCCGGTGTGACGACGGATGTAATGACGGAACATGCGAATAGCAAACGCCTTCAGTGCTCCTACCCGAAATTCCGAACTTCCCTCTACGAAGCGGGAACCAAGGACGATATCCGGGCAGTTGCCGTTTTCGTCCGGCGTTTTTAACTCTTCATAAATCTTAGGAATGTTGCAGACATCGTGCTGTCCGTCTGCATCCATCTGAATGACATAATCGTATCTTCTGCGCACCGCGTACTTGTATCCCAGCTGAATGGCGCTGCCATAGCCTAAGTTAAATACGTGGGTAATCACCTTATAATTTCTTCGCTTGGCAATCCAGCTGGTATTATCGCTGGACGCATCGTTCATAATTAAAATATCTGCAATTTCCCGAATCTCCGGACGCTCCAGAGAATCAAGCACGTCCTTTATACTCTCTTCTTCGTTGTACGCCGGGATAATGATTAATAGATCCTTCTTCATCGTCTTCTAGCCCCTTCAACTTTTTCAGTAAATCTTCCAATTCCTGATCGTGTTCCACTTCCTTGTGGCACGCCGCTTCTCCCATGCGGGCCCGTGCCTCCGGGTTTTCAATCATAAACTCAATTGCTTCTGCCACCGCAGCCGGATTCAACGCACAAATCATACCGTCAATGCCATGATTGACTTGTTCCCGATTGCCGTTTACGTCACTGACAATAATCGGACATCCGAGAATCTGTGCTTCCTGCACCGCAATACTCTTCCCCTCAAAACGTGTGGCATGCACATAGAGATCACACTCCCAATAATACGGATACGGATTGCTGCGCTTGCCCATGAGGATAAAATCATCCTGCAAACCATTTTGCGCAATCTTACGCTCCAAGTCCTCCCGCATGACGCCTTCTCCCATGGCATACCAGCGGGCATCATATCCGTGGGACCGCACCAGGGCCAAGGCCTGGATGGCAATCTCATAGGCTTTTTGCACATTCAACCGACCGACGGTAAGAATGCGATAACCTTCATAATCATCTTCGAATCCGGCGCCCTTCATGGCCATCTTCAAGATGCTCTTCCGGTCCAAAATATTGTGGAACACCCGCATCTTCGGCAGGCACTCCGGATGCACCTTCAAGAATCCTTGTCGCACCTCGTCGGATACCGCGTAGATTTCGTCGATGGCGTCGTATGCACCCTCATCCAAATCCGTGGTATATCCTGCCATTCCATAATCTACATGGACGTATGCAATCTTGTGCTTGGCTTGTACGTGGTTGGCTACATAGTAGGTGGAAGCGCCTTCAATGAAGGACACCGCCAAGTCGTACTCTTGGGGAAGACGTCTGGCACCGTCCGCCAACAGCTTCCATAGCAGCTTATCCGGCAGCACACGGCCGGCCTTTTTCATGGCCCGATAGTTCTTGATGCCATAGGGCAGCCAGGTAAAAAAAGCACCATTCCGGAAAGCCCGGTGCAACGTGCGACAGGCCAATCCAAAATGCCCCTTTGCAGATAGCACCGAATGATTGCTATGCATGCGATTGATGACATTCACATACCGCGGCACCCGGTCGAACAATTCGCCTTGTCCCAACATGACGTACAAATCAATATCGTATTCCCTTGGGTCTATTTTCTGAAGCATGGACACTAGCGCCGTTTCCGCCCCGGCTTGGCCCATGGTATTCATGACAAATAAAATGGAAGACTTCATTATTGCATCACCTTATCAATCTTTTTGCGCATGTGTTCGTTTTCCTGATTAAGTAAGGATACCTGCATGGCAAGCTCCTGAATCTTGCGTTTTAAGACGCGAATGGTGTGGAAGCCAAACAATAGCGCGACAGCAAGGATTGCAATGGCAAGTTCTAATAATTTCATTCTTCTTCCCCCTTTACATAAACAAGGTCCGACGGGCGAGCTCCCCGTCCATGCTCTAACAAATGCGCCTCACAGAAAATGTGTCGTTCCAGATTCCGTTCTACCCAACGAAGACGCAAGTAACCAATGGTCCATCCGATAAATGCGCCGAACACCAATCCCACGCCATACCAGATTTCCTGTAAATGGGTGGCCCAGATAGAAAAGGCCACATCAGAAACCAAGAAGCCCACCGCAATCAGCACGGCTCCGGTTAAATCATTGTAGTAATATAAGAAATTCAGGCAGGCATACATCAAAAACAAAATGAAGTAGCCGGCTGCCAAGGAAGGATAAATCTGCATCACCAATCCTGAGATTCCAAGCTGTGGCATCATAACCACAAAGAACAAAAACAGGATGACGGAAATAATAAACTGGATACGCACCAGCCCCATCAGCTCCACCGACAACTGGCGAAACATCCGATTCTGTGCTGCCTCAATATCCTCCAAACGTCCACCGATGACCATCTCCGAGTACTTGCGGTACCGATAGGTGAAGCGGCGCTCCACGCTACTGATGAAAATGGTGGTGGCGGAAATATTGGTAATCAAGGCCAAAAAGGTTGCCATATCAAACGGCTGGGCACAAATAAAGGTATGTGCCACTTCCATATGCATATCCGTGGTCCAGAACACGAAGTTGTGGCTGTACAATCCCACGATATAAGCGGTATTGGCAACAATCAGCTGCCAGTACTTCTTGAAGTGATGATTGATGGCGGTATAGTTGTGACTGTTGTCCCGGAAGTAACTGAGTAACTGTCCATACTCCAAGGCCGCTGTCAGCAGGAATCCCACACCAATGCCGCTTAACATGGCATAGATGGTATCCACATGAAACCAGTCATGTAGCGCCCAGGCCAACAACAGACCGATGCCAAGTCCAATCAAATAAAACAGTGCAATCTTGGCATAGTCCTTGCAGATGGATAAGTAGGTCATACAATAAAAGGTCAAAATCAATCCAAAGCAACTGCCAAAGGAAATCAGGATAAATACCGGATCTACCCCACCCACACGATACTCATGAATAAAAAACGGTACCATGGGAATGAACGCCATCACTACAATGATCACCAGGCAATAATAGAAGCAGGCCATGATCTCGCTGTAGCGTTCCTCAAAAATCACATCCGACATGAAGCGGGAAATCACCGCATTCAAGGTGGACGTTACAATCAAGGAGTAGATAAAAATATAGAGCACCGTACAGGAAAACAATTCCCTTCTGGCATAATCCAACTCCCGAAAATCCAAAAGATAACTCATGCCCCAAATCATCAACATACCGATAATCATAGGTGCAATGGTAATGATCATACTGTAGCTGATACCGCTAATGGTGGTCAGTAGTGTATTCTTTTCGTATAACTTATTGAGCTTAACTCCAATTCCCGCCATGGGTTGCTACATCTCCTTTGACGCCTCAAAATCCTGATAGATCTTGCGGTACTGATTCTTCATATCTTCAATCTTGTATTTTTGCATGACGCGCTGATATCCCACTTCGCCCATCTTCTGAACCATGTGTGGGCTGCGTCCTAGATTCACCATCGCAATGGTAATCTCTTCCACATTC
This sequence comes from Lachnospiraceae bacterium, assembly GCA_017959525.1. Taxonomy (GTDB): domain Bacteria; phylum Bacillota; class Clostridia; order Lachnospirales; family Lachnospiraceae; genus XBD2001. Next base: position 8,277 of record JAGDAL010000274.1, read on the forward strand.
ATAATGTGGGTTAAAATGCCGGCTTCACCTAAGCCATCGCCTTCGCCGTAAATCAAGCCTCTGCAATTACCAACGTCTGTTGCAATTACCGGTTTTTTCGCAGCGAATCCTTCTAGGATGGTCAGTGGCTGGCCTTCACTGATACTGGTTAAAATCGTAAAATCCATGCGACCGATATACTCTGCCGTGTTCACTCTTCCGGTAAACACCACATCCGGAATGTGCATGGTATCCACCAATTCGAAACACTCCTTGGCATACTCTTCATCTTCATCCGTCGGTCCCATAATCCAAAGCTTCAGATTCGGCACCTTCTCTTTGGCATATCCGAAGGCACGAATCATGGTCTTAATATCCTTAATTGGAGTCACACGGGCAACGGCGCCTACATTCACAAAGCCTTCATCCTCCGGAAGTTTGCCCGGTGCAGCCTCGAAGCGCTGGGTCGGGATTCCGTTGGGTGTTACCAGAGTCTTATGTGGCGGACAGCCCAATTCCATCTGCAGTTCTTTCGCATGCTCATACAAACTGGTCACCAAATCTGCCCGCTGATAAGCCACCAAGGACATCTTACGGAACTGTTCAATCCAGATATTTTTATAAATGCCCTTTACCCAAGATGCCCGGATAATCTCTTCCTCACGCTCACGGGTATAGATGCCGTGCTCGGATACCAAGAGGCCGCAGCCATACTTCGCTTTTGCCATGGCACCAAGCAGTCCGGCATAACCGGTAGCGACACAATGGTACAAATCCGCCTGCGGTACATGAAACTGCATAATATGAAACATGGGCAGATAAATCGAGCGCATGGTCCATAAAAAATCGGAAAACGCCACGTCGGAATAATGGGTGCGATAACACTCTTTCACCGCCTGCAAATAGTCATAGCCCATCAGAAGATCATCCAACGATACCTTCGGATCTTCCAATAAAGCAAACAGACGCTCCCAATCGATTTCTTCATTTAGAAGCAAGCTGCGCATAGCCTGCATATCCTTGGAACTTAACTGGAATCGACCGCCCTTTTTCTGGGTCCAATCCAAATCATTCAAATACACTTCGTATACTTCCGTCACATTCTCCGGAAGCTCGTACTTAAATACTCCGCGGTTGCTGCGGTCCGCCACAATGGCCAATATGATGAATTCGTATTCCGGGAAGGACTGTATCATGCTGTGAATCCAGCTGGATACACCTCCAACGACATAAGGGTAACAACCCTCTGCCACCATACATATTTTCATTTGAAAAACTACCTCCAAAAGGTCAATTGTGACTTGTTTCTATAATCGATGGACACCGTAGCGTCCGTTGCTTTGATCAAATACTGACCGTCATCGATGCGGGTGTAGCTGCCGCCTTCCATCTTACGGATGGACTTGGAGCCAAGGCGCACCATAAAATAAGCAGGGTTTGCTTCCGTTGCATCGGTTGTGATGAGGATACGGTCTCCGTCATCCTCCACGTCATATTCCAACTGCATATACCGGTTACATCTGCGGGCCGCTTCTGTCACCGTGGTTTCGTCAAAATAGTTATAGTCCTGCCAATAGGTATTGGTGTAACGGGAGAACCGATCGAATACCTTCTCCCACTGATCCTCCTTGGACTGCGGATACAAGATTTCGGAAAAATCCTGTCCAATCACGGAGTATCCAAGCACCGTCTGAAAGCTCTTGGTACGCAAATCTTCCCGATAGGTATGAGAAGATCCGTTGTTGGTGATCTGTAAGATCTGCTTGCCATCAACCGCATCTACCATATTCCGGTTTGGATCGTAATCCGAAAGCATCGCGATAATATCCGAATAGCCGGCATTATCCAGTGCCTCGGCTGTCTCCCTTGGATCTAGATCCTTAACATAGGCAAATAACATGCGATAGTCCTTGGCATGTTGTTTATAAAACAAACCATCTTCTGCCAGCTTCTCTTCTAATGTGATATCACCGGCATAATCCAGGCTAATACCTGCTTCTCCATGCTGCTCTCGTAACAGCTGCTGGTAATAGGCAAGAGCCTCTCCGTTTGGTGCGCCAGCTGTCTTGTAGTTATACTTCGGAGCTAAGCACACACTTGGATAGGAATGGTTATGGGCAGATACGGCCGCAATACCCGGCCATACCAAATCTCTTAACACGGCTGCAGAATCTCTGGAATAGACTTCCCGTAGCTTCTCGGAATTCTCATCCGCGAAGGTCGGATAATTGAGTGCCACCAGATTCTGAGTATTAATGACCGGATATACATAACAATCATAGAGGTCGCTCTCCATGGCCGTTAACATACCAAGTCCGATATCACTGTTCATGAAATCACTGTTTACCGCAAACACCGTATTCTCGCCGCTGCGATAACACCAAATCACCGGAGGCTTATAGGCAGCATCCGTATCGTCATATCCCTTCGGAAGGATGCCATCCATATAGACCTTGGAACCGGAATTTAAGATGAACCAGGGAATGGTAAGGTCCAAATCCTGTTGCTTCTTCTCTTCCTTCGTCCGTGCTTCATAGATAACCTTGCCGCCCACCAGGAATCCATCGTATAAGGTCATACCGGACAGCTTGATGGACTCTTTTTGAATCGTTGCGATACCAAGCAGATTTGCAAGCTCGGTATGGGATTGCAACATAGCTACGGAAGGCAGGCTTCCAAATACCAATGGGATACGATTCTGTTGGAATTCCAATAAGGTCCCAATCTCATCCTCTTCCAAGGATGCACCGTCCACCAACACCATGGCATAGGTGGTATCCTCTCCTACCTCGGTATCCAATTGATACCGGCGATAGGTACACCACTGTTTTGCCATCTGCTCCATCTCGTCAGATGCACCAAGATAGAGCATGGTTCCTTCCGTTGGATGGTCAAGCTCTGCAAAGCTTACGGCCGAGAACCCACTTCGGTCAAAATCATATTCATTGATTTCGTAGTGGGACAAGGCAACCTTCGCTGCCCCGGAAAACAGGAACAGGAAGAAGACCATGGCCATCATAATTGTGATAGAAATATAATTTCTTCGGCTAATCATTGACTGTAATATTTTTCTCCCCACAATGGTTGTATCCGTAATCGATACATAAATCGTACAAACTGTAAGTATTCTGATGAATGCGATAGCAAGCAAACTTCGAATCCGAATAGTAGGTGCTCACCGCATCCGGATGTAACTGCTGAAATGCTTCCATCCAGTAATACAGCTTCGACATACAGATCCATCGATTCTCGGTGTAATAGATGGATAATCCTGTAATGTCCGGAAGGGTCCGCTTAGCGCCCTCCTTGGAAATCCGCTGCCCACTGTCGGCATAACTTCCGTAATAATCTAACGGAACTTTTTCCACAAATACATAGATATCTTCCGTTGGAATGAACAAATGCCCCTTATCCACCGTGGTCAAATCTTCCACGGCTGCATCGCTGTAATCCTCTCCGCGATACAAGGCCAGGTGCTTTAGCAGCGAGTAAATCTCATAATGGTATCCCAACTCTTCCACCATCTGCACTTCGTCGTTAGCGGAAATGATGGTATAGGTATGCGGATCACTGTTTTCAATAATGTTGGTCAGGCACGTAATAGCCTGCGGATATTCAAAACTGTCTGCTCCCATGGGCTGGCGTACGAGATTACCACCATAGGTAAGCACCAATACACTACATCCAAGTAAGATGGATACTTCTCTGGTAATGCCAGCCTTGTGATGCCACTGTTGTAAGTACAACAGCACACCGGCTACCACATAGATTAGTACCACCGGCACCATATAATAGAAAAAGATACGTCCTCGGTTGGTATCCATAATGATCGGCAGCTGCAAAATTCCGGCAGAGCACATGAGAATCAATGCCCCGTAGCCGAAGCCAAGGGAGATTCCGATGCGACCGTATGTTACGGACCAGCGGTAGAACAAAACAGAACCTGCCATCTCCACCACAAACAGCCAGAGGAAAAAGGACGGATGCA
>JAGDAL010000275.1 GCA_017959525.1 Lachnospiraceae bacterium
AATCTTTATAAGCATCAATAATTGCCTTCAAATCCGCACGCTAGGTTGTCGCACTCAAAACCAGATAAATGGAGCGCAAATACTTGGCGTCCAAAGCATTTAACAGATTCTCCAGATTCTCCCGCTGTTCCTGATTCTTATGGGAAAAACCAACCGTATCTACAAGAATCAAGTCGCAGTCGGACTGGGAAGCAACCAGTTCGTTCAGATTGTCCGGTGTATAGCAAATGGCAAACGGAGCCTTCAGAATACGGGCATACTCTGCCAGCTGATTGGTCGCTGCAATTCGATATACATCACTGGTAATCAGTCCCACCTTCTTATGCATCTCCACCTGGAACATGGAGGCAAGCTTAGCGATGGTGGTTGTTTTTCCAACACCGGTCGGTCCAACCAAAAATACCACCTGTGGATGACCGCCTTCCCGAAGCTGAATGGTCTTCGGCTTCCCCATCTTTAAGACCATCTTCTGGTAGACGTTGGAAATCAAATAATCCAGGCTGTTACCGGAGGCCAAAATCTTGCCCATATCCTCTAACAGCTGATTAATATACACTTCTTCTAATTCATGCTCCAACAGATTGTTGTAGAGAATCTTTAAGAATGACCGATTGCTGGTGGCACGATTCAAAAAGGATGCCCCTTCTGCAGAAGCAGGCTCTGCTGCCTTTGGTGCAGGGGTTGGCTGTACCGGCTTTGGCTCTTTTACAGCGGCCGGGCGCTCCTCCTGTTCCGGTGTAAACAGCGGACGAAACTCCTGCGGCTGTGGCTGCGGCTTCGCAACACTTGGCGCAGGCTTAGGTGCTGGTGCAACCGGCTTCTCATCGTTCTTTTTTAACACTTCGGAAATTTCCTGAAAGGCACTCTTTAAGTCTTCTTCGTTGGCATTCAAAGAGATTTTCTCATCCGCAACCGCAGAGAAATTGCCTGCGATAGGGCTTGGCTCGGTCTTCAGCGGAGCTGCCGCTTCCGAAACCTTCTCTAAGTTCTGGCCAAAACCGGTAGAACTAAGATCATCTTCTACCGCTGCAGTTACTTCGTATTCGGCTTTTTTGAAAATACCAAACAATCCGCCCTTGCCAACTTCTTTGACATTCAAAATGACCACTTGGTTCCCAAGTTCACTTTTGGCTGCCGCAATTGCTTCTTCTTTTGTCTTTCCCTGAAACTTCTTAATGGTCATCTTAGCCTGTCACCATCCCAACTGATTGTAATTCTACGTTATTCTCCACCTCATTGTAGGACACTACAATCAGGTCATCAAAGAAATCCTCCGATAATTTCTTGAAATACATACGAACGATCGGGGAGCAAACCACGATGGCTGCCTTGCCCATCTCTTCGATCTTGGATACCTCTACCTTGGCAGATTCCATAATCGCGTGAATCCGCTCCGGATCTAAGGTAATATAAGCGCCCTGTTCCGTCTGCTTGATGGAACCCATGATCTCCTGTTCCACCTTCGGGTCCACGGTAATGACGCGGTTAACTTCATTCGGTTCGAAATACTTGCCACTGATGGCACGCTTCAATCCCTGGCGGACATATTCGGTCAACACATCCGTATCACGGGAGGTGGACGCATGGTCTGCTAGAATTTCGAAAATGGTCAGCAAATCGCGAATGGAGATGCCTTCCTTCAAAAGGTTCTGCAAGACCTTCTGAATCTCGCCCAAGTTCAACAAGGACGGTGTTAATTCGTCCACAAGAACCGGGTTGGTCTCCTTCAGGTTGTTTACAAGGTTCTGAACATCCTGACGGGTCAGAAGCTCATCGATATGCTGACGGATCACCTCGGTCAAATGGGTCGCAATAATGGAAGGCGGGTCAACAACTGTATAGCCCAAGCTCTCCGCACGCTCTCTCTGGCTCTCGGTAATCCATAATGCCGGTAAATGGAAGGAAGGTTCCTGCGTTGGAATTCCAACGATTTCCTCTTCCACGTAACCCGGATTCATGGCCATATAATGATCGAACATAATCTCACCTTCGGTGATCTGTATGCCCTTGATTTTAATAATATACTGGTTCGGATTCAGCTGAATGTTATCGCGCCAACGAATAATCGGGACTACCGTACCAAGTTCTAACGCAATCTGGCGTCGAATCATAACCACGCGGTCCAGTAAGTCGCCGCCCTGGTTTACATCCGCCAGCGGAATAATACCGTAACCAAACTCCAACTCGATCGGATCTACAGACAGCAAGGAAACCACGTTCTCCGGACGACGAATCTCTTCCGCCTCGGATTCCTCCGCAGCCACTTCCTGCTCGATGGATTCTTCTCCAATGGTCTTCTGCATGGAGCGACCGGTAATAATGAAGGCCAAACCAAATGCAAGGAACATCACGGTATTCAACGGTGTAAAAGCAAACAGAATCATCACCACGCCAACGATGTAAAGCGCCTTCGGAAGACCGAACAGCTGCTTGACCAGTAAGCCGGAGAAATCTGCTTCCTTCGAGCCCTTGGTAACCAAAATACCGGTTGCCAAAGAAATCAAAAGAGACGGAATCTGAGATACCAATCCATCACCGATGGTAAGAATACCATACTGGTTCAGTGCATCTCCTGCCGCCATACCACCACGGGTTACGCCCATGACAATTCCACCGATTAAGTTAACAAAGGTAATGATAAGGCCCGCAGCCGCATCTCCCTTTACGTACTTCGTAGCACCGTCCATGCTACCGAAGAAGCTGGCTTCGTTCTGTAGCTTCTCACGACGGCCCTTGGCCTCTTCGTCCGTAATGGCGCCGGTATTCAAATCCGCGTCAATCGCCATCTGTTTACCGGGCATAGCGTCCAAGGTAAAACGTGCCGTTACTTCTGCAACTCGTTCAGAACCCTTATTGATAACGACGAACTGTACAATCAATAAGATGACGAAAATAATGGCACCAACAATCAAATCACCGCCACCTACGAAAGTACCGAAGGTGGTAACCACGTTACCCGGATTACCCGTTGTCAAAATCAAACGGGTGGAGGAAACGTTCAATGAAATACGAAAGATGGTCGTAAATAACAGAATCGTTGGGAAATTGGACATTTCCAAAATCTCCTGGGTATAGAGACAACGAATCATAATGACCAGTGCAATTGAAATGTTGAACGCCAACATCATGTCCAACATGACAGAAGGAATCGGGACGATCAAAAATACAATTGCGGCCAGTATATACGCTGCAACACCGACGTCAGTCGTTTTAATACCACTGGTAGCGTCCACAGTAATTCTCCTTCCTTTTTTTACTAAAAAACACAAAATGTATTATTTTACGCAAAAATAACACAAGATATACTATCTATTATTATAAATGACTGCGAGAACCTCTGCAACCGCTTGATACAACTCCGGCGGGATTTCTTGGCCCACATCCACCGTTGCATACAAGCTTCTGGCAAGGGGTTTGTTCTCTACCACCGCAACGTCGTGTTCTTTGGCCACTTCCTTGATTTTCTGGGCCAAATACTGCTCTCCTTTGGCTACGACAATCGGCGCATTGGCTTCATCCGCATCATACTTAATGGCAACCGCCAAATGGGTCGGGTTCGTAATGACTACGTCTGCCTGCGGCACGGAAGCCATCATACGGCGCTGGGAAGCCTCACGCATACGCTGACGCTGCTGACCCTTGATCTGCGGATCTCCTTCTGCGTCCTTGTACTCGTCCTTTACTTCCTGTTTGGACATCTTAATGTCCTCTTTGAACTTCCACTTCCGGAAGATCAAGTCCGCAATGCCGACAATCATGTACACCACGGAAATGCGAAGACCGGTGCTCACCACCAAATCTCCCACCAAGGCTACCCCTCGAAAGAGGCTTAAGTTATAAAGTACGAATATCTCACCCGCATGATCCCGAAGGCTTAAGTAGGCAATAAACGCGATAACAAAGATTTTGACAATGGATAAGAACAAATTGAAGACAGATTCCTTGGAAAAAAACATACGCTTCAAACCGTTAATAGGATTGAACTTATCCAGCTTCGGCTTCATCGGTTCAAAACTAATTTTGAAGCGGAACTGCAGTCCCGTACTAAGGGCCGCCACAATGAAACCGCCGATAAAAAAGGGCGCGCAAATAATGATGATCTGTAGAATCACCTGCGCAACAAACCCCTGAAAGGTATCCATGGAGATGCCATGGGTTTCGTGGGAGGTAAATTCCAAAATCACATCAGAATACACCCAATGAAACACATTCACAAATCGTTCTGCCATAAATCCCACAAACAAGCGAATCCATAAGAACATAAAGAACAGCTCCACACCAAAAGCAAACTCCTGGCTCTTACCAACCTGTCCCTTCTTACGGGTATCTTCAATTTTCTTGGCGGTCGCCGGCTCCGTCTTCTCATCTGCGAAGAACTGCAGGTCGTACCGCAACACTAGATGTAAGGAATCATCCATGTTAATGCAATCCTTCCGTCAGATTTATAATGTTGTATTTCATCTCATGAACAATCAAATCCACTACTTCCGGGTAGAGGAAGCTCACCAAAAGAAGTACGGCCAGACCTGCAAGAAGCTTAATCTGGATACCGACCGCAAACATGTTCATCTGCGGTGCTACCTTGGCCATAATACCAAGGACGCAGTTAATAATCATAAGCGTAGCAAAAACCGGAAGCATAATCCGAAAGGCCACAATGAAGTAATTCACCATGGCAATGGTAATTCCGGAAAGAAGCACATCCCGATCCAACTTCGCGCCACCAAGGGGAATTACTGCAAAAGAATCCACTACGGCACGAATCAAATACTGATGGAAATTAGTAACGACCAAGAGCATCAGCATAAAATAGTTGTAAATACTACCGGTAATGGTCACCTGCATTCTCTGGCTTGGATCAAACTCCGTAACCATAGAAAAACCGATTTCCATATCGATTAAGTTACCGGCAAATACAATAATGGTGCTGGCAATATACGCCGCAAAACCAAGAATCAATCCACTGGTTGCTTCGGAAATAACCAGCACGCCGTAACCAATGGCAGAGGTATAGAGTTCCTCCGTCGGATGCATGGTATACAGCACCAGAATCGACACGATGGAAGCCACGCCAATCTTGCTCATGGCAGGGATACCCTGTTGATTAAAAAAAGGCGCAACGAACATAAAAGTTGCGATGCGCACTAAAATCAAAAGGAAATATTCAAAATAGACCAAATTAAACGTAATATCTGTCATCTGTTATCCCAAGTAGAGGCTAAAACTACCCCATAAACGCGTCATGTAATCCAAAATATGATTCAGTATAAAAGATCCAAATACAATCAAAGACACAAAGATTGCCACAATCTTCGGCACGAAGGTCAAAGTCTGCTCCTGAATGGAGGTAATGGTCTGGAAAATACTGACCGTCAAACCTACAACCAAGGAAATCAAAAGTGGCGGTGCCGAACAAATGATAATCGTATAAAATGCATCACGCATAATGTCCAATACCTGACCTTCTGTCATAAGGCAACCTCCTCTAGTAGAACGTCTTCACCAGATTTACAATTACAAGATTCCAACCGTCAGCCAACACGAAAAGCAAAATCTTAAACGGCAAAGAAATGGTGGTCGGCGGTAACATAATCATACCCATAGACATCAACACGGATGCAACCACCATGTCGATGACAATAAACGGAATATAAATCAGGAATCCAATAATAAATGCGGTACGAAGCTCACTGATAATAAAACTCGGAACCAATACATAGAACGGAACATCATCGTAATCTTCGTAGGTGACTTCCGCAATTTCACAGAACAAGTTCAAATCCTTGGTCTGGGTCTGTCCGTACATAAATTCCCGGAACGGCTTCTCAATCTCATCCAAAGCCTCTTCCTGGGTAATGGTGCCCTCATCCAACGGCTGTAGGGCATTCTCATTGATCTGGGAAAAGGTCGGCCACATAATAAAAATGGTCAAAAAAAGTGCCAAACCAATGAGCACTTGATTCGGCGGAGATGTTTGTGTACCAATCGCCGTACGAATGAAATGCAATACAATAATCACTCGGGTAAAAGACGTCAGCATTACCAAAATGGATGGTGCCAAAGCAATTACCGTCAGGACCAGAAGAATCTGGACCGTCGAGGATAATGTTCCCGTATCTCCGTTAAAGGTTAATGTGAATCCTCTTCCCTTGGTGGGAGTCTCATCCGAAGCATTCGGGGCATTCTCCGTTGCTCCGTAGTCCGTCTCGCTCCGCTCGTTGGTATCCGGTCGAATCTGACTCTCGGCACCATAAGGAGGAATATCGGAATCCGCAGCAAAAACTGTCTCTGGTACGAATACCAGAGCCAGTGAAATCGCCAGCGTTATACACGCAAATATAATACTAATTTTACAATACAGTCTCTGAAATCCCTTCATTGCAAAAGCCTACTTCTGTGAATTCGAATTCTCATTGCGGAAGGATTCCAAGAAACCCTTAAAATTCTTAGAAAAATTGGCAGCATCCGGAACTGTAACGTTCTCCGTCGAAAGTTCAAGATTCTCGCCTTTGACCTGACCAATGGATGTAACCTCATCTTTGCCGACACCGATGACAAAATAATCTTCTTTGCCGACACGAACCACCTGGATATACTTATTATTCGCTACCCTGGCCGTCTCTATAATCTCAATGTTCTTGTTATAGAAATGTGTCTTCTGGTAGTTCGCAATAAAACGGGTCACATAATAAGTCAGTATCAGAACTCCCACAAAGATAATAAGAACGACGATGAATTCGATTACGTTCTCTCCTGTTGAAGTTAAAAACATGGACTTATCCTATAACTTTCTTAACCGCTTCTAATACACGCTCTGCCTGGAAAGGCTTAACGATAAAGTCCTTCGCACCGGACTGAATGGCTTCGATAACCATTGCCTGCTGTCCCATTGCAGAACACATAATAACGCTTGCATTCGGGTCCTTCTCACGAATACCCTTCAAAGCACCAATGCCGTCCATCTCAGGCATTGTGATATCCATCAAAACAAGATCTGGATTGCATTCAGAATACGCTTCAACAGCCTTGACTCCATTCTCGGCTTCGCCTACAACATTGTAGCCATTCTTTGTGAGGATATCTTTGATCATCATTCTCATAAAAGCTGCATCATCACAAATTAAAATATTCTTTGCCATCTTTTCATCTCCTCTTTGCCTTAGTTATTTCATGATTTCCGTGATACGGATACCAAACGCTTCCTCAATGACGACAACCTCGCCCTTGGCAACGAATTTACCATTCACGAGTACGTCAATTGGTTCACCGGCTATCTTATTTAATTCTATAATGGTTCCCGGTGCAAAATCAAGTATATCATGAATTGATTTATGAGTTCTACCCAATTCAACCGTAACTTCCAGAGGAACATCCATAATCAAATCGATATTCTCTGCGGAAAAAGTCGGTACATACCCAGGTGTAAATGAGGTGAACTGAGCTTGTTGTACATTGTATTGCTGCTGAGGTGGTGGAGCCATCATCGGCTGTCCCATCATCGGTGCGCCCTGTGGTGGTGGCGCTGCTGCCGCCGGTGCAGGGGAAGCTTCCGGAGCAGGTGCCTCTGCAGGTGCAGGAGCCGGTGCCGGCGCTTCGTCCAAGGTAGATGCGGTATCACTCTCCATGGTAGAAGTAATATCACCACACATCTCTTTTGCCAATTCAATTGGATACAACTGCATTATCTTACTATCAATCAGCTCACCAATCAAGAGTTTAAATTCAATTTTTATAAAATTGCCACGTAAGAAGTCGTCAATCTCCGCTCCATCCAAGGATTCGGACATATCGATAAGATCTGCGGACGGTGGACTGATATCGACCATCTTGTTCAGCATGGAAGAAAGGGATGTAGCTGAAGAGCCCATCATCTGGTTCATGGCTTCGCAGATTGCGGATAAGTGAAGTTCACCGATCTCACCGTCTGTATTGGAGCCATCACCGCCCATCATTAAGTCCGTAATAATCTTGACATCATTCTCCTTCAGTACCAAAACATTGGTACCGTTCAGGCCCTTGGTATAACCAATCTTGACCATAACGCAAGGACGCTCGTACTGTTCGGAAATATCCGACCAAGTAGAGACGGAAACCACCGGTGTGGAGATCTCAACCTTCTTGTTCACCAAGGAAAATAAGGTTGTCGCCGCGGTGCCCATACTAATGTTGGCCACCTCGCCAATGGTATCTTTTTCGTTGTCCGTTAAGTCAATACCTGATGGAGCTGTAGAGCCTTGGGAAGCTGCTGCATCGTTAAACAGTGCATTAATTTCTTCCTGTGACAGTGTGGTGTCACCCATCTTCTTGCTCCTCCCTCAAAATTGTTGTTACGCGTACCGCATAATTCTTGCCGGAAGCACCCGGTAATGCGGTAAATTTCTTGATATCACCGACGTAGATCTCCAGCTCATCATCTACCTTACGATCCAATCGAATAATATCGCCTATCTGTAATGCCGCGAAATCACTGACATTGATAGAACTGTTTCCTAGAACTGCCGTCACAGGAACCGCAGCCTTCGAGATTAATTTCTCAATGTCATCGCTGAAGGATTCCTCTGCAACATCCTGCTGGGATGAATACCAGAACTTGGTATTCAGCTTGTCCATAACAGGTTCCAAAGTAAGATATGGGAGACAGACGTTAATCAATCCCTCTACATCTCCTATTTTAATATTTATTGTCACAATTGCAATCATTTCCGAAGGGGAAATAATCTGAGCAAACTGAGAGTTGGTCTCAATACGCTCCAATCGTGGCATTACATCCAAAACGTTGAGCCATGGTTCCCGCAGCAGTTCGACACAGGAATTCATTACTCTCTCGATAATAATCATCTCAATCTCGGAGAAGTCACGAACCTTCTCAAGCGGTTC
>JAGDAL010000276.1 GCA_017959525.1 Lachnospiraceae bacterium
AATAAGGACAGATTTTGTGAGGAAGGAGGGAACTTATGGCTGAGACTGTGATTTATCATGTGGACGTGAACTCCGCATTTTTAAGCTGGACGGCGTGTGATCTGTTGGAACAGGATCCGTCGGCTCAGGATATCCGTGAGATTCCCTCCGCCATTTGTGGAGATCCTACGAAGCGGCATGGCATTATCTTAGCGAAGTCCACGCCGGCGAAGAAATACGGAGTGGTTACGGCAGAACCGATTCAACAGGCCCTTCGGAAGTGTCCTATGCTACAGCTATACGCAGGAGACTACCGCCTCTATGCCAGAAGGTCCCATGAGTTCATGGAGTTGTTGCGCAAGTATGCACCGGAGGTGGATCCCTTCTCCGTGGACGAAGCATTTTGTAATATGACCGGCACCCAGAATCTATATGGGGATATGGTGGAGTTTGCCCACAAGTTAAAGGACGAGATTTATGAGACCCTGGGATTTACTGTGAATATCGGTGTGGCCTCCAATCGCCTCCTTGCTAAGATGGCATCGGACTTTCAGAAGCCCAATCGGGTGCATACGCTTTTTGCGGATGAGATTGCGACCAAGATGTGGCCGCTTCCGGTTGGCGACTTACTATTTGTTGGAAAATCAACGACTGCCGCTTTGCAGAAGATGGGGATTCGTACCATCGGAGACTTGGCCAATACCCCGGAGGAGCTGTTGGTGGCACGCTTTAAGAGCCAGGGGCATATGATGTGGCGTTATGCTAATGGAATTGATGTATCCGGTGAGATTAGCCATGATTATGAGCGGAAGGGGTATAGTCATTCGGTTACAGTTCCATCGGATATCACCGATGCGGCTAAGGCGAAGCTGGTCCTTTTGTCCCTATGTGAAGTGGTGGCTGCGAAGCTGCGACGGGATGGAGTGAAGGCAGGCACCATTGCGGTGGGAATTACAGATTGTGAGTTCGTTCATTCCTCGAAACAGCAGAAGCTCTATTCTGCCACGGATTCCACCCAGAAGATGTATGAGATTATCACGGATTTGTTTGATGAGTTATGGAGCCATGAGCCCATTCGTCTGCTTCGGGTATCGGCAACGAACCTGGGGAATGATGCGGAACAGCTGAATCTTTTTGATATGGGACGTTCCGAGAAGCAGAAGAAGTTGGACCGCGCCATTGATTCCATTCGCAACCGGTTTGGAGATGATTCTGTAGTCCGCGCCTCTTTTGTGGAACATGAGGAATAGGGGTTTTTATTGGGATTGTACTATGTTAGAATGGGACAAATTGTTGATTTTGTAAAAATTGGAGTTGTAGTAGAAGTGTTACGTATTAGCAAGTTAAAAGAGAATCAGACCACCGGAGCAATTATGGCCAATGTGCTATTGGCAGCAGTCAGCTTATTTGTAAACGGATTTGGTGTGTATCTTACCATTCAGGCCAACCTTGGAGCAGCACCTTGGGATGTGCTGAATCTGGGGTTATCGAAGACCTTTGGCATCTTATATGGAACGGCATCGGTTATCGTATCTTATTCCATTCTAGGCATTGATATTGCACTGCGGGAACCAATTGGAATCGCCATGTTTATTGATGCGGTGGTGGTTGGTAAATCCGTGGATTTGTTTAATCATCTGCATTTTGTGAAGCCATGTGAGTCCTTGTGGACAGGAATTCCAATGATGTTATTGGGACTTTTGATTCTGGCTTTTACCGGATTTACTTATATGAGTGCATCTTTGGGATGCGGACCGAGGGACACTTTGCTGGTGGCACTTACCAAGCGTGCCAAGAGAATACCATACGGTGTGGTATGTATTTTGTTACTTAGTACGGCAACCCTGATTGGGTGGTTACTGGGTGGTCCGGTTGGAATCGGAACTTTGATTTGTGCCTTTGTTACGGGACCGATTATGGATATGGTTTTTGCATTGGTACATTTTGACGCAACCGCAGTACATCATCAGCATCTGGCGGATTCTGCCAAGGTTATCTTGGAGAGAAAAGCAGCATAGGGGGAATTATGACACCATACATTCACAAGGTACAGTATTACGAGACAGATAAGATGGGAATCACCCATCATTCCAATTATATTCGTTGGATGGAAGAGGCCAGAATTGCTTATTTGGAGCAGCTGGGATATCCCTTTGCCAAGTTAGAGGAGATGGGCGTTGCATCGCCGGTCTTAGGCGTTTCTTGCGATTATAAGAAGTCCACGACTTTTTCCGACGAAGTATCCATTCTTGTATCGGTGAAAGAGTTTAAGGGTGTGAAGTTACATCTTGCTTATGAGATGCGGGATGCTGCCGGGGATGTGGTATGTACCGGAACAACCTCCCATGCATTTTTTAACTTAGAAGGACGACCACTGCGTATGAAGCAGGAGTATCCGGACTTGTACGGGGTATTAATGGGTGAATTAGAGAAATAGAGGAAGAAAAAACAGACCGAACGAACGAGACTTGAAAAAAGGAAAAAGGAAAAGATGAAAATTATAAATCAATATCGAGGCCTAAAACGGGATAACTATATCCTGTTTATTGGACGAATCGTTACCAATCTTGGTGCCATGATTTGGCCCATGATGACAATGATTCTGAATAAAAAACTAGGGCTGAATGCAACAGAGACTGCAACATTTACGATTGTAACCGGCATCGCATTCTTACCGGCGAATCTGTTGGGTGGGCGAATCGCAGATCATTTCAATAAGAAACACGTCATAGTTTTCTGCGATATAATATCCATAGTTTTATTTATTATCAGTGGTTTCTTGCCGCTATCCTTGTATATGCTTGGTGTGCCGCTTCTTGGTGCATTCTTCCAGTCGCTGGAAGGTCCGGCATATCAGGCCATGGTAGCAGATATCACGCCATCCGAAAAGCGAGAGAAGGCATATTCTCTCTCATACTTAGGTGGCAATATTGGACTAATTCTATCACCGACCATCGCGGGTATTCTTTTTAATCATTACCTGTGGCTAAGCTTTATCATTAGCGGTGTTGCAATTGGTGTTTCTACATTTCTCATTGCAATGTTTGTGAAGAACGAGAAGATTGTTGAGACACCAGAAGTGGAGCAGGAAGCTTCGCATGTGGAAAAGAAAGATATTTTCCGCATCCTTCGTGGAAGCAGAGCCCTGCTGCTATTCGTAATTGCTTTCAGTTTGTATGAGAGTGCTTATGATCAGTTTGGATACTTGATGCCACTGGATATTGGTAGAGCATTTCCGGAGAATGGATCCGTAATCTATGGCTCGGTTACCAGTGTGAATTGCATTATCGTGGTACTTTTTACACCATTTATCACCATGCTGTTAGAGAAGATGAGTCTTACTCATAAGTATGCGCTTGGATGTGTGCTTCAGATGTTAAGTTTCATATCCTTCCTGTTGTCCTTCGGACACATTGGTGGATATTACGTATCCATTGCACTGTTTACTTTTGGTGAGATTCTAACCACCATTATGATTGGAACCTACCTTGCAGAGCGTGTGCCGGAGAACTTCCGTGGGCGTATCAATGGTGTGACGTATTTCTTTGGAGCACTCGTTACCGGAATTGTGAAGTGGGGCACGGGATACGTATTTGATTCCATGGGAGTATCTGCAGCGTGGATATTTTCTATCGCAATTACCGTGTTGTCCGTTGCTATGGCATGCTCCGTGGTACTAGCAGATAAGAAGGAATATCCGGAAGACTATGATGTAAAACCTTGCATGGATCATTAGGAGTTTTTTATTATATGCAGTTTGTAATTAAGCATTTTTGTAATCTTACAACGACAGAGTTGTATGAGATTTTAAAGACCAGATTTGAAATCTTTGTAACGGAGCAGGAGTGCATTTATCAGGATTTGGATGATAAGGACCAGGATGCCTATCATGTGTTTTGTTGGAATGACAACGGACGCGTAGCCGGATGCCTACGGGTATTCTGGAAGGATGAGGCGGCAGGTATTGCGCAGATTGGCCGTGTGGTAACCTTGGAGCATGGCCTGGGTATTGGTGGTCAGATGCTACATCAAGGTGTGGAGCTAGCAATCAATCAGTTCCATGCGAAGAAGATATATTTGGAAGCGCAGTGTTATGCCACCGGATACTATGCCAAGGAAGGGTTCGAGATTGTATCGGAGCCTTTTATGGAGGACGGTATCCCGCACGTGCAGATGGAGATGACACCCCGGGACGGGGTTAGTGAGTCATTTTAAGGAGACTCACTTCCAGGGCAGAGGAATTGGAGCTGAACTTCTCAAGTTCGTTCTTGAAGAGAAGGGGGCCAAGTGGAGGAATTATGATACTTCTAGTAATTGATGTACAAAAAGGAATAACAGATGAAAGACTCTATAACTACGAGGACTTTCTTGCGAATACAAAAAAGTTGATTGATGCTGCTCGTGCAAATCAGGTAGAGGTTATCTATGTACAGCATGATGATGGTCCTGGAACTGGATTTTCCATTGGTGATGAAGAATTTGAAATCGCGGATCAGGTGGCACCTGTTTCTGGAGAGAAGATTTACTATAAGACAGTAAATAGCGCTTTTGGCAATAAGGAGTTAGAAACGTATCTTGCATCTCAAGATAATAAGGACTTGATGATTGTTGGATTGCAAACGAACTTCTGCATAGATGCGACAGTAAAGTCTGCTTTTGATAGAGGCTATCACGTGATTGTACCCGCTGGATGCAACTCTACATTCGATAATGATTATATGAATCGCGAAGCAACTTACAAGTACTACAACGAGATGATGTGGCCGGGACGATTTGCAGATTGTGTGCCTCTCGATGAGGCTATTTGCATGTTGGAAGGGGTATTCTAGGAATACTGGAGAGGGAATCGTAGATGGGTGTTGTTTATATATGTTACTTTGTAAGGATTTTTAGGAAAGATAGAGTTATATGAAGAAGGGATTAGTTTTAGAGGGTGGCGCCATGCGTGGCATGTTTACGGCTGGTGTGTTGGACGTCCTTATGGAGCATAATATTGAATTTGATGGAGCGGCGGGGATTTCTGCCGGTGCAGTGTTCGGATGTAACTACAAGTCTAAGCAGATTGGCAGAGCGATTCGCTATAACAAGAAGTATTGCAAGGATTCGAGATTCTGCAGTATACGTTCATTGATCAAAACCGGTGATATGTACGGCGAGGACTTCTGTTATCGGGAGCTGCCGGATATTTTGGATCCTTTTGATACGGAGACTTTTCGCAATAATCCGACAGAGTTCTATGTAGGAGCTACGGATATGAAGACCGGAGAGTGTATCTTCCATAAGTGCGAGGACGGCGGTCGGAAGGACCTGAAGTGGATGCAGGCTTCAGCGTCCATGCCATTGGTATCCAGACCGGTAGAGGTGGATGGTTATCGTTTATTGGATGGCGGTATCGCGGATTCAGTGCCTTATAAGTATATGGAGAGCATCGGATATAATCGCAATCTGATTGTCTTAACCCAGCCGAAGGGCTATCGTAAGAGCAAAACATCGATGATGTCTCTATTTAAGTGGAAACTGAAGGATTATCCTGCGATTGTAGAAGCTATGGCACGGCGCCACGAAATGTACAATCGCCAGATGGAAGAGATAGAAGAGCGTGAACAGGTAGGTCATGCATTTGTAATTCGCCCGCCGGAAGCTCTTGGAATCAGTCGTACGGAGAAGAATCCGGAGGAGTTGGAACGTGTATATCAGTTGGGACGGAAGGTGACGTTGGATGCGCTTCCTGCCCTATCAACGTTTTTAAATGGTGAAGGATAAGCAACCGGAGGATTGGGAGGTTTTTATGGTTAAAAGAATTGGGATGTCACTATTTGGCGTTATTATCTGTGCCATCAGCGTTGGCATTTTTAAGATTGCTGCATTGGGTGTAGATCCGTTTCAGTCGTTTATGGCTGGATTGGATGCCTTGGTTCCCATCAAATTCGGAACGTTATATGTAATCGCGAATGCAGTACTTTTGTTATTCGCACTGATATTTGATCGACACTATATTGGAATTGCAACATTTATAAATCTGTTTTTATTAGGGTATATTACACAGTTTACCTATGAATTCTTACAGACGGTGATTGTGAATCCGTCTATGGTGGTTCGAGTACTGTGCCTGGTAGTTGGAGTGGTTATCATCTGTTTTGGTTCTGCCTTCTATATGACGGCGGACCTTGGTGTATCCACTTACGATGCAGTGGCTCTGATTATCGTGAATACATGGAAGAAGGGCAAGTTCCAGTATGTTCGTATTATTACGGATTTGGTTTGCGTGGCATTGGGAATTACGCTATTTTTATTAGCCGGTGGAGCAGTATTGCAGATACCTACGATTGTTGGAATAGGAACAATTATTACGGCCTTTTTTATGGGACCGTTGATTGAATTTTTCAATGTGCATA
>JAGDAL010000277.1 GCA_017959525.1 Lachnospiraceae bacterium
CGCTTCATTTATACAATATTGCTTATATTGTAAGATGTTGATAAAATAGTATTGTCTCAATTATGGCAGGGAAACTAGAGGGAGATTCCTATAAACAACCGTGGGAAGTTGTTTGTATCATAAGGGAGGCAATTTATGGCAAAGAAGAAACAAAAAACACAGAGCTCGAATGCAGTTAGCGCAAGAGATAGCGTCAAGACCAAACTGATTGGTATTATGGCGCTGGTTGTTGCAGTACCGCTGTTGATAGCGATTATCATCAGCTATAACACGTCTACAAGCAAGGCAAAATCCGACGCGCTGGACTTGTTAGATGCAAGGGCGCAGTTTACAGAGGCGAATTTCGCATCGATTATCACGGAGAACAAGATTGCGCTTGAGATATTTGCCACGTCTCCGGCAACCACCAGCTATATGCAGACCGTTGGAACGGAAGGACAGACCGTTCCGGACAACGAAATGCTAGCCAGCATGGACGCGATGAATGAGAAAATCAACGATGGAAATGATTCCGTTATTTTAACGAAAGCGTCCGGAGAACAGTTGCTCCGTGCAGATCGTTCAGAACTGGCAAACATTTCGGATCGTGACTATTTTCAACAGGCAGTTTCGACCGGAGAACCTGCGGTATCCAATATTGTTGTCAGCAAGTCCAACGGAAACAGAATCACCATTATTTGTGTTCCAATCAAGGATGCATCCGGTAAAGTCATTGGAACCATTCAGCGAAGCTTCGATCTGAATCGTATGCATGAATTCCTTGCTTCTAACGTTAGTGATGGATACATTGCAGATAGAGCCGGTATGATGGCAGCGCATGCGCAATTTGAAATCAGCCCGGAAGATGAATACGATCTGAGCGGTTATGAGTTTGTTTCTTCTACTGAGACGAGTGGTATGTTTGAGCAGACCTATAATGGGGAATTGACCTATTCCAGCTGGAGACAGGAACCGATTTCCGGATACTATGTAGCAGTGTCCGCTAAGAATTCGGATATCATGGCTTCCGCAATCCGCTCTGCAATGACCGTTGTAATCATTGGCGTTGTTTTACTGGTGAT
This sequence comes from Lachnospiraceae bacterium, assembly GCA_017959525.1. Lineage (GTDB taxonomy): Bacteria > Bacillota > Clostridia > Lachnospirales > Lachnospiraceae > XBD2001. Next base: position 1,062 of record JAGDAL010000277.1, read on the forward strand.
TGCATTATTGATAGCATTTGCGATGGCAAAAAGCTTTACGGAGCCAATTATTGCAGTGGGTAAGTCCCTCGGTGCATTGGCAGACGGACGTTTCGTAAAGGTAGAGAAGTTTGATGGCAGAAAAGATGAGTTCGGTAAGATTTCTCAGGCAACCAACTCGGTTATTGATAAATTGAAAGCCATTGTGGATAACATTAAGTCCTCCGCCGGAAATGTTGGTAGTTCTTCGGATGAGCTGTCCGAGATGGCCAACCAGATTTCCGCTACAGCAGACGACGTATCCAATGCAGTACAGGATATTGCATCCGGTGCATCCCAGCAGGCAGAAGAAATCCAGAGTGCCCAGGTTAATGTGGGCCGTATCGGCGACGCTGTAGAAGGCGTTCAGAATTCTTCCGTCAGCCTGACGGAACTGGCCGGCAAGATGAAGAAAGCCTCCGAAGTATCCAGCAAGTCCTTAACCGATTTGCAGGATTCCTCTGTTGAGATGACAGAGAAAATTGATGACATTGCCAATACCATTCATGCAACTCAGAATGCGGTTAATAATATCAGTGAGAAGGTAGAGGGCATTACCTCTATCGCAACCCAGACGAACCTGTTATCCCTCAATGCATCTATTGAGGCAGCCCGTGCCGGCGAAGCAGGACGTGGATTTGCCGTTGTTGCAGAGGAGATTGGTAAGCTGGCTGAGGATTCCCGTATCATGGCGGACGAGATTCGCGTAGAGATGGATTCCCTGTTACAGCAGTCCAAGGCTGCCGTATCTGCTGCAGAGCATGTAAAGCAGGGTAACAGCGAGCAGCAGGTTGCTCTCGGTGAGACCATTAAGACTGTTAACGGTATGCTGGATGATATCAGCAGTACGGTTGGTGGTGTACAGCAGATCTCCGATGGCGCCAATACCTGTGAATCCTCCAAGAACGAAGTGGTGGATGTTATCAGTGCATTGTCCGCCATCTCCGAAGAGAATGCAGCTTCCTCCGAAGAGACCGGAGCCAGCATGCAGGAGTTGTCAGCCACCGTTAATATTTTGGCTGCATCCGCAAACAGCTTGAAGGACATTTCCGACCAGCTGAACGAAGAGATGAAGTTCTTCAAATCATAGAAAATACGTTGTAAAAATAACAAAGGCCTGTAATTCTATCGGAATTACAGGCCTTGTTTTATTCATTTAGCAATTTATCACTTTAAATTGCTATAAGTGAATAGAATTCATGTGTAAGTTGAGATAATGGAATAATTGTTTAGTGTATTCGACACTTGTTGCATAGTATACAGAAAATACTTATAATGCACTCAAGTGGGGTAGATCTTGAGTATCAGCAAAGGCGCTGTGCTATCTATTTTTTCACCGAATTCTCGTGTTTTTTCAACTATTGAACAAAAGGATACGAAGGAAATAAAGGAAAAGGAGGGTTCGAAATTTGAATCCAAAGACGCTGAAGTACATTCTGAAAAGACTTGTACTTGGAGTATTCACAGTGTGGGTAGTCATTACTCTAACATTCTTTATCATGCATGCGGTACCGGGTGGTCCGTTCTTATCTGAGAAGGCAGTTTCGCCGGCGGCTCAGGCAGCCATGGAAGCGAAGTACGGTTTGGATAAGCCGCTGATGACCCAGTATGTCACTTATTTAACTGATGTTGTACAGTTCCGGTTCGGCCCGTCATTGAAGCAGCGCGGACGTATGGTAATTGACATCATCACCGATGGCTTACAGGTATCCGCAAAACTTGGTATCTTGGCTGCGTTTCTTGCTTTAATCATTGGAGTCGTTCTTGGCTCGGTTGCAGCACTTCGCAGAAATACAATTTTAGATCGTGTCATTATGATTATTACGACGGCATTCGTGTCAATGCCTTCCTTTATTATGGGTTCCTTGCTGCTGGTAGCATTTACCATTCGCGTGCACTGGTTCCCGGCCAACGGCGCATCTGCCGGAGGTTTGGTACTGCCAATCATTACCTTGATGCTGTACCCGATGTCTTACATCACCCGTTTGACTCGTTCCTCCATGCTGGATGTGTTGGGACAAGATTACATCCGAACCGCCAAGGCGAAGGGTGTTACCGGCTGGAAAATCATTTTCGGCCATGCGCTGAAAAATGCATTGATTCCGGTTATTACCTATTTTGGACCGATGCTTGCATACATCGTTACCGGATCTTTGGTTGTGGAGCAGATCTTCGCAGTACCGGGTATCGGACGCGCATTCGTTCAGAGCATTATCAACCGTGATTACATGCTGATTATGGGAACCACCATTGTTCTTGCAACTTTGATTGTTGTCATGAACTTAGTCAGCGATATTCTCTACAAGATTGTAGATCCTAGAATTAATTTGGAATAAGGAGATTTACCGATGGATAATACAAATGTAAAGCGCTTGAGTTTGCAGGTAAATCTGGACGATTTTATTCCCGCAACCGAAAAAGAAAAAGAATACATGGTAACCATGCGTCCATCCACCACCTTCTTCCAGGATGGTGTGGCGCGTTTGAAAAAGAACAAAGTAGCAATGGTGAGCATGATCATCATTTTGCTCATCACCTTAATGGCAATTTTTATCCCGATGTTCTGGCCATACAAGTATGAGACCATGCTTGGTATGCAGCCGGGTAAGCCAATGGATGCTTCCTTTAATAACCTGCATCCAATGGAGTACTCCACATCGGAGCAGGCACTGATTGAGTCCGGGGAAAAAGTATTCCCACACCTGTTCGGTACGGATTCCCAGGGCCGTGATTACTTCATCCGTGTGGTATACGGAACCCGTATTTCCCTTGCGGTTGGATTCTTCGCCAGCATCATCGTTCTGGTCATCGGAATCGTCGTTGGTTCCATTTCCGGATACTTTGGCGGCATCGTAGATATCATCATCATGCGAATCGTTGATGTCATCTACTCCTTGCCGGATATGTTGATGGTTATCCTCTTAGCTGCCGTGCTTCGTCAGCGACTGGCACCGGCCATTGAGGGAACCCCGTTGGCAGCCATTGGTTCCAACATTATTTCCTTATTTGTAATTTTCGCGCTGTGGTACTGGGTTGGTATGTCCCGTCTGGTACGTGGTCAGATTCTCTCCTTAAGAGAGCAGGAGTACGTATTGGCAGCACAGACCGCCGGTGCCAAGGGCAGCCGTATTATTCGTAAGCACTTAATTCCGAACTGCATTTCCGTTATCGTTATTTCTACGGCATTGCAGATTCCAAGTGCAATTTTTACAGAGAGCTATTTGTCCTTCTTAGGACTGGGTGTTAACGCACCAATGCCATCCCTTGGTTCTCTGGCATCCGATGCGTTGAATGGATTGTCTTCCTATCCGTATCGACTGGTCATCCCGGCAATTGTAATTTCTCTGATTGTTTTGTCACTGAACCTGTTCGGTGACGGCTTAAGAGATGCGTTTGACCCGAAATTGAATAGTTAAGGAGGTATGAGAAGATGGCATTACTAGAAGTAAAAGATTTACACACCTCCTTCTTTACTGACGCGGGTGAAGTAAAAGCAGTCAATGGCGTGTCCTTTGACTTGGATTATGGCAAAGTTCTCGGAATTGTAGGAGAGTCCGGCTCCGGTAAGTCGGTAACCGCATATTCCGTCATGCAGATATTGGCACCTACCGGCAAGATTGTTTCCGGCTCCATCAAGTACGACGGACAGGAATTGGTAGGCGCAGGGGAAAAGGTGATGAAGGATATCCGTGGAAATAAGATTTCCATTATTTTCCAGGATCCCATGACTTCCTTAAACCCAACCTACACCATTGGAAAACAGTTGATGGAAGCAATTATGCTTCATACGGATCGAAACCGTGAGGAAGCAAGAGCGCGTGCCATTGAGATGTTGACCCTGGTGAACGTAAATGAACCGGAAAAGCGTATGCATCAGTATCCGTACGAGTTCTCCGGTGGTATGAGACAGCGTGTTATGATCGCCATGGCCTTGGCTTGTGAGCCGGACATCCTCATTGCGGATGAGCCGACCACTGCATTGGATGTTACCATCCAGGCCGGTATCTTGGAGCTGATGAAAGACATTCAGAAAAAGATGGGCATGGCCATTATCATGATTACCCACGATTTGGGTGTCGTCGCTCAGATGTGTGACGAAGTCATCGTTATGTATGCAGGTAGCATTTGTGAGCAGGGTACGGAAGAAGAGATTTTCTACAACCCACGCCACGAGTACACCAAGGGTCTCATGCGTTCCATCCCGACCGCAGACAACAACGGCGAGCGGTTGCAGCCGATTACCGGTACACCGATTGACTTGTTGAACATGCCGGCAGGATGTCCTTTTGCACCTCGTTGTGATAACGCCATGAAGATTTGCCTTAGCAAAAAATGTGAGCGTATTCAGATTAACGACTATCATCAGGCAGCATGCTGGATGACCGTTAAGGAAGCCGCAGAAGCAGGCAAATTGGATCAGCTGACCGCAGCTATGAGTGAAACAGAACGAGAGGAAAGGGGGCAGACACATGAGTGATTTGACCCAGAATACAAAGGATGCGCCACTTTTAGAGGTGAAGCACCTGAAGCAGTATTTTGATATTAACATGGGATTCTTCCAGACCAAGCCATTAAAGGCTGTGGATGACATCTCTTTTTCCATCCGTGAGGGTGAGACCTTAGGATTGGTAGGAGAGTCCGGATGCGGTAAGACCACCGCCGGACGATCCATCTTACAGTTGTACAAGCCAACGGCCGGTGAAATCATCTACCGTGGCAAGAAGATTGAAACCAAGGCGGACATCAAAGAGTTCCGTAAGAAAGCAACCATGGTGTTCCAGGATCCATATTCTTCCCTGGACCCACGTATGACGGTTGCGGATATTATTGGAGAACCTCTAGATATCCATCACATGTATTCCTCCCAGGAGGAGCGCAGAGAACGCATCTTGACCTTGATGGAGCATGTAGGCTTAAACTCCGAGCATGCTGCCAGATATGCCCATGAGTTCTCCGGCGGACAGCGTCAGCGTGTCGGCATCGCAAGAGCCTTAGCCGTACGTCCGGACTTCATCGTCTGCGACGAGCCGGTATCTGCGTTGGACGTATCCATTCAGGCACAGGTCATCAACATGTTTGATGAATTACAGGAGAAGATGAATCTGACATACCTGTTCATCGCACATGACCTGTTGGTAGTAAGACATATTTCCGACCGCATTGCGGTTATGTATTTGGGACACATGGTAGAACTTGCAGATGCCAACGCTATTTATGAGCGTCCACTGCATCCGTACACCAAGGCATTGATTTCCGCGGTTCCGGTTCCGGATCCTAAGGTTGCCAAGGCCAACCAGCGTATCAGCTTGA
>JAGDAL010000278.1 GCA_017959525.1 Lachnospiraceae bacterium
AAGCAGGTCAACGACACCTACGGCCATCAGGTGGGTGACATGGCACTAATTATACTGGCCAAGTGTATGAAGGCGACCCGAAGCAAGGCGCAAGAGAACGTCATCTTCCCGGCACGCCTGGGCGGAGATGAGTTCTGTATCTATTACCGCGGTGAGAAAAATCCGATTACTTTGGGCGATTATGCCAAGAAATTAATTTACGAATTCGACCTGGAACTGGTGCGAAACGGCTATCCGGGTCTGACATCTCTTTCCGTAGGCATCAATATCTTTGATGAGAGAACCTACGAAAAGGCCGAAAAAGTGGACTTTTCTCTGCTTTATCGACAGGCGGATCAGGCCTTGTATCGGGCCAAGGAAGCCGGCCGCAAAACCTATCGCTTTTTTGCAAATTGAATTCTTATGCCCCCAATGCTATGATGATGTAGAGTCATTTTTGCAAAGGGGGGCAATGTATTTATGGCAAAAGAGAAGCAGAAGATGGAGTTCCGCTACTACGATATTCCGAAAGGGGATTACGTCTTAGCCAAGCTAGGCAAGGGCTGGGAGCAGGAATATGGCCTTGGCATGGGGCGGATGCTGCATTTTCATAACTATCTGGAGATCGGATATTGCTACCACGGCAGTGGAGAGCTCATCATCGAAGACCGATCTTATCGTTACTCCGACAAGATGTTTACCATCATTCCGGAGAATATTCCACACACAACCATCAGTGACACGGGCAATATCTGTAAGTGGGAGTTTTTGTTCATCAATATCAAGGACTTCATACAAACAGAGATTAAGTGCGATGAAATCAGTGCAGAAGAGATGCTGCGCATTTTTAACAAGCGTGGCACTTTAAAGAGCGTGAAAAATCATCCGAACCTGGCGAAGCTGATTCAAAAGATTATCGAAGAATGCCGGGAACAGCCCCTGTACTATAAGGAGAGCTTAAAAGGCTATATCCATTCGTTTATCATCGAGGTCCTGCGCTTAGATGACGAGCGGGAAAAAGCCAAGCGAAGCGCCAAGATTAATACCTACATCCGTGATGCGATTGGCTACGTGGGAGAACATTATCAGGAAGATATCAAAATCGCTGATATGGCAGAGATTTGTGGCCTGAGTGAGAGTCATTTTCGCCGTATTTTTGAAGAAAGCATGAAGATGAAACCATTGGATTACGTGAACATGATTCGGATCGACCGGGCTTGTGTGCTCATCAAGCGTGGCGATATGTCTATGGAAGACATCTGTTATCACATCGGATACACCACACCGTCTACGTTTAACCGCAATTTTAAGAAGTTAACCGGCAAGAGTCCGGTGGAGTGGAAGAAGACCGAAGTAGCGTTGGATGGCGGCTTGGCAAACTTTCGCATAACCGCTGAAAAAGGTTGGGAAGCGAAAGAGGTGTAGTCGAATTTGCATAAAATCTAGTTGCATATGCGCACACATCGAAATCTTTCGAGGATATAATGTACATATCTTCGAAAGAACAAGGGACTTTTTAGTGCAAGTTTAACAAGGGTGAAAACAGGAGAACTTGTCAAAGCTCCCGGGTAATGAACAAGGAGGGTTTTTGATGAAGAAGAAACTATTATCCATGATGCTGGCAACAGCATTAGTAACCACATCTTTTGTAGCATGTGGCGGCGGCACAGACACAGCAGCAACCGGCGGAGATACCGCAGGAACGGATGCAGCAGCAGAGGAGGAAGCTCCGGTAGAATTGATCGGTACTTCCGAAGATCCAAACACTTTGACAGTAACTGCATGGGATGAGAACTTCAACATTCCTGCATTGGAAGCAGCTGCAGCAGCATACAAGAAAGAGAATCCGGACTTCAAGTTGGAGATTCAGACCGTTTCCGGATCTACCGACGTTGAACAGGCAGTGACTTTGGCTGGTTCATCCAACGACTTCAGCCAGTTGCCGGATATCGTATTATTCCAGGATCATTACATTCAGAACTATGTAGCTAACTACCCAGATGCTTGGCAGGATTTAGAGGGTGCAGGCATTGACTGGAGCGACTTCGGAGCAGAGAAGTTATCCTACAGCACCATCGACGGCAAGCACTACGGCGCACCGGTTGATAACGGAACTTGCGTATTTGCATATCGTATCGACATCTTGGAGCAGGCCGGATACACCATCGATGATGTAACCGGAATTACTTGGGAGCGTTGGTTAGAGATCGCTAGAGACGTGAAGGACAAGACCGGATATGCATTATTATCCATGGATCACTCCGGAGACGATCTTCCATACATGATGCTTCAGGCAGAAGGCCAGTCTCAGTGGAAAGACGGCAAGCCAAACTTGGTAGGCAACGATACTTTCAAGCAGATCATCGAAGTCATTGTTGAGGGTGCAAATGATGGCACCATCCTTTTGGCAAACGGCTGGACCGAGTATACCGACAACACCATCAAGGGTGATCAGGTAGCAGGTGTCTTCAATGGTAACTGGATCATTCCTACCATCGAGGCAAATGATGCAGCAAGCGGAAAGTGGGAGATCACCACAATCCCAACCTTAAGCGGTAAGGAAGGATATGCTTCCAACGGTGGTTCTTCTCTTTACATCACCGGTAACTGCGAGAAGGTAGAACTTGCACAGGCATTCTTGGCATACACCTTTGGCGGCGGCGCTGGCGCAATGGAGACCTATGACAATGCACTTCGTAACGGCGGTGTTATCACCACATGTGTATCCGCTTCCAAGTCCGATGTATACAGCGAAGGCGTAGCATTCTTCAACGATCAGCCAATCTACACTACTGTTGTTGAGTATGGTACTCATGTTCCTACCATCGAGCAGAATGATTATCACTACACCTTACGTACTTCTGTAGGTAATTTGATTACCAACGTACAGAACGGTGCAGATATCGATGCAGAAATTGAGAACGCTCAGAGCGAAGTAGAATTCGCAATGGAAGACTAATCGGTCATTCCA
>JAGDAL010000279.1 GCA_017959525.1 Lachnospiraceae bacterium
AAGCATCGCACTGGGCTTCTACCTCGAAGGACTCCATCAGCTCATACAAGGCGGTTGCAAATGAACGGACCGTATCCTGCTTCTTGGAAAATGCTTCTAAGAAGTCTGTTGTTTTTCCAATGAAATACTCCCGAATGCGATTCATCTCCACCAAGTCTCCGGCGTCGAATCCCCGCGGGCATACGGCAAACGGATGGAGCCACTTGGTCTTGCCTCGCAAGCCGGACTCATAGAGATAGTTATCCAATCCGTCGATTTCTTCCCTGCTAAGGCCGGAAAGTCCACAGCGGAAGAAATGCATGACGGCATCATAAGAAAACCGTCCTTCTACCAGACCGATGGCGCTTCGTACGAATTCCACCGCCGGCTGTAGAAGAATGGTTGCTTTTTCATCTTTGAAAAGCGGAATCTCATAAGAACGGAAGATATCATCAATGTATGGACTGTACTCTTCCATCTTGGCACAGACCACCGCGAAATCTCCGTAGTGATAGTCCCCACTGCGCAACAGTCCACGAATGGTGGCTGCCACGTAGGTTAACTCTTCCTTGGGATTCTCTGCCCGAGTTAAGTGAATGCTCTCGGCATCCGTATAGACGCTCTTTTCTTTGCGGAAGAGATTCGCCTCTAGGTGACGTAAGGCCCCTTCGGATGGATAACGGGATGCTTCGTCCATGGATAAGACCACCGGCTCTTCCACATCCACACCGGTCATCTCTGCCATTTTTACCAGAGACTGCACCATCTTTTTACTCATGGCAAACAGCTCTTCCTCTGCCACTTCCCCAAAGAGGGACTCCGACGGATCAATGGTCACCGCACAGGATACGGATGCAGCTAATGGCAATAAGCGAAGCAGCAGCTGGTTCTGTACCGGGGTAAATCCGGTAAAACCGTCTAAGACGATGACGGAATCCCTGACAAAAAGAGACTCCTCCACCACGTCCGTCAACTTCTCCAAAAGCTGCTCCGAGGTAATGTATTTATCCTCAATGAAATCCATGAAGCCCTGATACAGACGATGGAGATCTGCACCCTTCTGATAGAAGCTGGCAGACATGCCCGGTGTCTGAATCATCTCTTCAAACTCTTCCGGAGAAATATGATACTGGGATAATTCGGAGATAAAAGATTTTACCTGGGAAACATAGCCGCGCTTACGCATATTCCGGCCCAAGGTGGGAAGCTGGGTGGACAGCTCCTCTGCCACACGACGGACCACTAAGTTCTTACCCATCTCTTCCAAAACGGAAGCCGGGTTGATACCAAGCTCGTCGAAGACACGGTATGCCAAGCGCTCAAAGCTTAAGATTTCGATATTCATCAATCCATGGAGCGGATGCATCTGAACCAACTGTCTCTGGGAAGACATGGTAAACTGCTCCGGAACGATGACTAGGAAGAATCGTCCCGGATCCGCTAAGGATTCTTCAATGATTTGCTGATAGAGGTAGGTGGATTTCCCGCTTCCACTGCTACCGGTTACGAATTGTAATGACATAGTTTCCCCTCTACGTTGTTACCAAAAGAACCACGGCCTCAAAAGGACGAAGCGAAATGGTACCGTCCGCCATATCGGTATCCTCATAATTATCTAAAAGTACCGTGCCGGAAGGAACCTTGCAGCTTGCATCCTGGTGCTGGAAGTTACAGATGACCAGGATGGTCTGCTCCTCGGTGGTTCTTGTATATGCAATCACATTGGCATCCTCGGTCTCTACGCCCGCAAACACACCATAGACGAAGGTGTTGGCGTAGGATGGATGCTTCCGCAGGGCGATGGCCCGACGGTAAAAATGATAAACGCTGTTTGCATCCGCTACCTGGGATGCAGCGTTGATGCTCTTATAATTTGGATTCACAGCAAGCCAAGGCGTGCCGGTGGTAAATCCTGCATTAGCGGAATCGTCCCACTGGAACGGTGTTCTGGCATTGTCTCTGGAGTAGTGGTTTACGATGCGAACCGCTTCCTCCTCGGATAAGCCCGCTTCCTTACATACCCGGTACTCATCATGACTGGATACGTCCTGCATGCTCCTGACATCCGGATTGAAGGTATTCTCCATTCCCAGTTCCTGTCCCTGATAGATAAACGGAATACCCTTCTGGTATAAATACAACACCGCTAACAATTTCTTTGCGGCATCGATACGGTCTTCCTTGTGTAAGAGACGATTGGTCACTCTCGGTAAGTCATGATTTTCTAAGACCGTTCCAATCAAACCAATAGGTTCCATGCGCTTCTGGGTTCGCTCCAT
>JAGDAL010000280.1 GCA_017959525.1 Lachnospiraceae bacterium
ATTGTGAAGATTCAGCCGCATACCGAGGAGCAGCTTCGTAAGATTGTGCATATGACCATCAACGGTGTGGTATTTTGCCCGGAGGGGTTAACTGGAGTGTTACCTCCAATGACAACCACCGGCACCATCATCAGTTATCCGGATGATTACACCATTCTAGGCAACGAGCTGTCCATCGATCGCTATTTCCCACTGCGTGCAGAGAATGACGGTCGGTATTTCGTTCCGAAGTGCATCTTTGATGTGGATTTGGAGACGGATTACAAGGCTCTGGCAGAGAAGAACGTGAAGTTACAGACCAAGAAGTTATACCTTCGGGAGGAGCATTTGGAGGATGCCTTGCCATTATTCAATATGGAGGCAAGCCTGCAGGTGATTCCGACGGGATTCCATCTGATTCCAAAGGATGCGACCCTGGATTCCAACCTGATTTCCGTGAACGGAACCAAGCTCTATATTGCAGGAGATTTGCTTCTCAATGCAAACAGCAAGGAGTTATTCGAACAGCTGGAAGCTCTTACGGTAGAGGGCGATGTAAAAATTCCGGAAACCCTGGTCGATGATTTTGCTAAGGTCAATGCCACCTATCGCAAGCTGATTGTGGCATCTGATGCCAGCGTGAACGGTATTGGAATGCTGACCATTAATAAATCTTTTATGGATTCCGTAACCACGAAGACCACCATTTCCGATTGCGGTATGGTGACCATCAGTGCGGATATTGCACCGGAGGAGATTCTAGAGAAGCTGTCCTTCTACAAATGCGGTGTTATCAGCTGTTCACCGGAACAGAAAGGGGCAGTGACCTCTGTATCCGGCTCCTGCGGACTAATCAAGTCCACTGCAGCCGACTTCATCCAGTCCTTAGGAAACGTGGTATCCTCTGTGACGGAAGGGGTATTTGATATGGACGGAATCAATTTCCGACCAAACGATACCAAGGTAATCAATGCCGATACCTATGTTTTATAAAACTGTTAGGGAGCCTGTGAAAGGGCTCCCTTTTTTATTTCATAGTAGTAATTTCAATTTTGTTGGATATAATACAAATAAGTGTGTATAAAAAAGTAATTATAAGGGGACATGCATATGGACAAGAATATTCGAAAAGCAACAAAGAAAGATATCTCCCGTATTGCGGAGTTGATGGTCATCAATTATCGTGTGAACTTCTTTCGGTTCTTCAAGAACGAGGAGTTCTACTTCGGAGAACTGAACGTGCTGGATGTGGCGCAGGAGTACATGGATCATCCAGAGATGGTGGAGAATACCTACGTCTATGATGACGGTGCTGTGAAGGGGATGGTTCGCCTGGATGGGGACGAGATTGTAAAACTTTTTGTGGAACCACAGTTTCAGAGCCAACACATCGGTGCGAAGCTACTGAAATACGCTGTGGAGCAGCATGCAGCCAACTGGTTGTGGGTGTTGGAATACAATGCACGTGGGATTGCTTTTTATAAACGCAACGGATTCGATTTTACCGGGGAGAAGTTCTTAGAAGAGGGATGGATTCCGCTGTTGAAGATGCAGTGCTAAATGTCGGGGGAGGGAAAGAAAATGAAACTGGTTTTTCCAACGATGGAATATAAAGAGAAAGCTATGGATTATATCAAGGAATTCCATGAGTATGATTCCGAAATCAATGGAACCGGCTACTTAGATTCTTACTTGCAGGAAGAGTCTTATGAGGCGTGGCTTGAGAGTGTGCTTGCGCATGTAGATATAGCTAATGTGCCGGAGGACAGTGTGCCTGCGATTCCGTATCTCTATGTAAGAGAAGAGGACGATTGCGTTGTCGGTATGGTGAATATTCGCTTGGCGTTGAATGATTTCCTACGCAAGGAGGGTGGCAATATTGGGTATTCCATCCGTCCGACGGAACGTAGGAAGCATTATGCGACAGAACTTCTGAAGGATGCGGTGGCAGTGTGTAATCGAATTGGCATTCAAGAGGTGCTGGTATCCTGTGACAAGGTGAACGTGGCATCTGCCGGTGTCATCAAAAACTGCGGTGGCGTACTGAAGGAGGAGTTCTTCAGTGAGACTTATCAAGAGACGATACAGATGTATGTAATCAAATAAGTACGACGGAAAGAAAGGACATAAGGGGAAATGCAAATTGGTAGTTCAAACGATTCTGCGGCAGTAAAGGCGCAGTATGCGACATCTAAGGGATTAGACATTCGAATCGCCTTCCATGAGAAGTATTCGACCAATCATCAGGGGTATGGAAACTGGATTGTTTCTAACTATGAGATTCCACAGGGGGCGAAGGTATTAGAATTAGGTTGTGGTACCGGTAGTAGCTGGCTTGGCCATGATGACGTGCTTGCACGATGCGGCAAATTGGTGATGACCGATTTATCCGATGGTATGTTGGAAAAAGCACAAGAGAATCTGGGGGAGCGTGATAATGTAGAATATCAGAATGCGGATATCCAGGATCTAGTGTTCAAAGATAATGAATTCGATGTGGTGATAGCCAATGGTATGTTATATCACGTTCCGGACCTTACGAAGGCGTTGCAGGAAGTGCGACGTGTATTGAAGGATGGAGGAGTGTTCTACTGTTCTACATTGGGAGAGAACAACTTCACCGATATCCTGGCAACTTGGTTTGAACTGGGTGGAGAAGAGTTCCATCCTAATCATAACTTCACCATGCAGAATGGTGGAGAGAAGTTACGCTGTGCATTCGAGCATGTAGATGCGTTGTTCTATGAGGATTCTCTTCATGTAACAGAAGTGGAAGACTTGGTAGAGTACTTGTGTAGCTTGGCTTCTTTTAAGGCAGTATTGAATCTTCCGGTTCAGCGAATGCGAGAGATTTTGCAGGAACATGTAAAAGATGGTGCCATTGATTTTCAGAAGGACTATGGCATGTTTGTTTGTAGATAGTGAGGGAGAGCCTTATGGAGTTTAATGAGGATTTAGAGATGTACACCATGGAGTGTCAGGGCCTGA
>JAGDAL010000281.1 GCA_017959525.1 Lachnospiraceae bacterium
CCATGTGGCGATTATGAAAGAGGGACAATTGGTCAGCGCCGGAAGCGTGTCGGAATTGACCCACACCAGCTCCAAGCGGGTGACGGGAACCATCGATGGGCAGCAGGTGGATTATCTGTATACCAAGGATATGAATTGTTTGTTGCAGGAACTTGCGGGTAAGAATGTGACGGAATTGAATATCACAGACCCGTCTATCGATGAGATTTTCATGGGTTACTATAGTAAGGATGCAGACCGAGAGGAGGCGAAGGCATGATGGTGCTTTTTCGACACGAATGGAAACAAAATTTGCGGACGCTTCTCATCTGGAGCCTGGCGGTAGGTGCTATGGGTATGCTTTGCATCTGTTTGTATGCCAGCATGACGGAGGATATGGCCGAGTTATCCGAGAGCTTTTCCAATATGGGAGCTTTCTCTGATGCTTTTGGTATGAGTACCCTCGGTATTGGAACCATTGCAGGGTATTTTGCTACAGAGGTTGGCGTGGTGCACAGCCTGGGCAGTTCTATGTTTGCGGCGATTATGGCTAGTGTCATTCTCTCCAAGGAAGAGGAAGGACATACGGGCGAATTTCTGTACGCGTTACCGGTTTCCAGGGGAAAAGTGATTACGACCAAGATTTGCTCTATGGTGTTATCACTTGTTGTATTTACAACAATTACATGTATTTTCTATCTCGTCGGATTTCAGGTGATTGATGCCTGGCCGGATCGGAAGTTGTTTGCGATTTTTATGTTGTCACAGCTTCTGATGAATCTGGAAGTAATGTGTATCTGTACCGCACTGTCCGCCTGCGTGAAGCGGAATATGATTGGTGCGGGACTTGGAATTGCACTATTGTTCTATGTATATGATTTGATGGGACGGGTGATTCCGGATGCGAAGGACTATCTGTTTATCGGACCCTTTAGCTTTGCCAATGCAACGGATATTTTCGCGAAGCAGGAGATTTCGCCGGCAGCTTATGTCTGCGGCGGATGCCTGATGGTTCTGGCATTACTGGTTACCTATATCACCTACACGAAGAAAGATTTGGCTTCATAAAAAGAACGCGTACCACTCTATGGAATGGTACGCGTTTTTCTTAGTTCAAAATGTAAGTTGCAATGTACTCGGTATCCTTTGGAAGAGCAATGCCGGGATCGGCAATCTCGAATCCAACGGAAACGCCGGCAGTGCGAAGTGCTTCTTCGAAGTTGTACATACCGATACCAACGTCTACCTTCTGCAAATCGTAGGTACCGTTGTCATAGCCACGGTCCTTCTTCTCATAGAAGTGAACGCGGTCACCGCATACAACCACACGCCATGGCTGTTTATTGACAGCGGACGGAGCCCAGCGAACAGCCTCTAATGCTTCGCAAATCTTCTTCTCATCCGCTTCTGCCTCGGTCAGAGGAGTATCAAAAGACTCCTTGAAGAACAATTTGCCAAAGTCGAAACGGCTATCTGCCTTTACGCCCTTACGCATCAGCGCTTCTTTTACACCAATCTTAGCAGTGTAACCAAGTGGGCTAACACATGGCATGACTTCGTTGGAAGCAAGTGCAGCTGCTGCCTCGAACTTCTCGCGTGGCATAGTGCCGCCGATCCATACGGTTCCAAGGCCCTGCTCATGTGCCTTCATCAAAAACTGCTGGAAGCTGTAACCGTAGGCAACATCTGCATTGGCACCAACAGCAACCTTTGCAGTGACATACGTCTCTGCTCCGGACAGCACCGGGCTGGACAAGTCGTAATCCTTGGCTGCGAAGAAACCTAAGGTAATCGGAATGTTATAAGGATTGGACAGTGTTTCGCTGTAATCCTTCAGTTGCTTTAATAAGTCTGCATCCACCGGGCGGCCGTCGAAGGTACGAACGCTACGTCTGGACTTTACTAAATCTAAAAAAGTTCCCATGATTTTCTCCTTTTTTAAAAAACTTTTATCCTATTATATTGCACAAAATATGTCTGCGCAATATATTCTGAAAAACACTGTTCCACAGGCATCGGAGTGTGGTACAGTGAGTATAGATGATATAGAAAACGGGGGCGTTTTCACGATGAATGAATTATGTACAGTCTGGGGAGAACATATTGATTGCGACCATGTGTTGGAAGAATATCCGAGACCACAGATGGAGAGGGAGAATTATCGGATCTTAAATGGTTACTGGGACTATGCCTATGGCAAGACCATTCCGTCGGGAATATGGGATGGGAAGAGTCTGGTTCCGTTTTCGCCGGAG
>JAGDAL010000282.1 GCA_017959525.1 Lachnospiraceae bacterium
AAAGTGATAGTGGTTTAAAAGGAACAACGGGTCAATGCTACTGTTGCCTTTCTTGGTTCCCTGCTGCCAATCAATCCACCAGAAATCTACCCCGTCATCTTCGTACGGATTCATAACCTGTGAAAAATAGGCATCCCGGAAGTTACGATCGGAAAAATCAAACGGGATGGCTTTCTCCTCGGTGGCATCGATGCCCATGGCATTGGCCACATCCTCATACTGAGCCTCAAAAGCGCGGATACCGTCCGCCGGATGCAGATTCAGGGTGGTTGCCAGTCCACGGTCTTTTAAGTTCTTTAAAAAGCGCTTGTAGTCCGGAAACAGCTTCTCATCCCAGGTATAGCCGGTCCAGCCGGTTCCGTACTTGGAATCCACTTCCGTAATATGCCAATCCATGTCGATGACCGCAACAGAGAGCGGAATGTTCTCTTTTTCCATGGCATCCAGCATCTCGTTGTAACTATCCTCGGTGTAGCGATAGTAACGGCTCCACCAGTTACCCAGGGCATAGCGCGGCACCATCGGTACCGGTCCGCACAGGCGGAAGAAATCCTTTAGTCCTGTTGCATAATCCGTTCCGTATCCGAAGAAGTAGAGATCCAAGCCCTCTCCTTCCCGGTCCCGGTATTCTCCGGTCACATCCAGAATGGCAGAAGTACTGTCATCCACCACTGCATAGCCGTATTCTCCAAAGATTCCGCCGTCCATCCAGACGCCACCGTCTGCACCGTCCAAGGTTCTGGCGGTTCCAAAAAGGTTATGATCGGAGTTGGCATAGACCACGGTGTAATGCCATACATTCCCGTTGGATTTCAAACGAATAGAGAGTCCTTCCGGAGAGAATGGCTCTTCGTCATAGACCAATCGTAAATCCTCGGTCTCCACCACCAGGCGATTGTCTTCTCTTGATGTTGTATAAGGTACGGATGGAAAATTACGGCAAACCACGGCTTGTGTCTGCTCGTCCACGAAGTGTCCGTCTTCCCGATATTCCAAACGGATCAGACGGCTGGTTAGAATGGTAATTCGATACTTATGATTTGTTAACATTTCGACCTCATTTCATAAAAAACACAATGTAATGAGCGTCAAACCTTAAAACACAAAAAGTCATCCCTATCAGACTGATAGCGATGACCTAAACCCGGGGTCATTATATCCCAGAAAAATTTTTTTGACAAGAATTATTTTACCACGCTACGTGGAATCACATACGGATCTCCCGTCTCGGGATCTGTCAGAATAGAGCTTTCCATGCCATAGATGGTCCGCATCAAATCCGGCGTAATAATATCCTTGGGATTGCCCTCTGCAATGAGACTTCCCTGCTTCATGGCGAAGATATGATCCGCATAGCGAATGGACAAATTGATATCGTGTAAAATGGCTACAATCGTAGTCTTCTTCATGCGATTCAAGGCTGCCAGACAATCCAGAATCTCCACCTGATAGGCGATATCCAGATAGGTAGTCGGCTCATCCAATAGCAGTATATCCGTATCCTGTGCCAATACCAGCGCAATCCATACACGCTGTCTCTGTCCGCCGGATAAGGAATCCACCGGCTTATCCGCAAGCTCTGTTACGCCCATGGCATCCATGGCCATAGCAATGGCCTCATAGTCTTCCTTCTTCAGCTGACCGAACATGGTCTGATAGGGGAATCTGCCTCTGGCCACCAAATCCGCTACCGTAATTCCTGCAGGGACCGTCGGAGACTGTGGCAATAATCCGATGTGACGGGCCAACAGCTGGGTCGGCAGTTCATAGATGGATTTACCATCCAAAAGGACAGTACCTTCCTTGGGCTGTAATAACCGGGCAAAGCTTTTTAACAGAGTGGATTTACCGCATCCGTTAGGACCGAGAATCACACTGAATTTGCCCGCCGGAATCTCCATCTGTAAATCTTTCAGAATCAATTGATTTTCATATCCGGTGCTGATATTTTTGGCACCGAATGAATGTTGTATTGCCAACGAACTCATCCGAGTTTTTCTCCCTTCTTGTTCAGATTCAACAGAAGCAACAGTAGATACGGCGCTCCCAATAATCCGGTAATCACACCCACCGGATAGCCGGTGGAGAAAACATTCTTACTTACCAGTTCTGCCGCATAGACTAAGATCACACCAACCAATCCGGAGAGGACCATGGTTTTGCGGCTGCCCGGCGCAATCCGTCCTGCAATGGGACCGGATAGAAATGCTACCGACGCAATAGGACCGGTGGCTGCAGTCGCCGTTGCACTTAGAATCAGCGCTGCCACCAAACAACAAATGCGGGTTGCCTGAATCGGTACTCCAAGGGCGGTTGCATACTCATCGCCCAACTGCATCATCCGAAGATAACGGTTACAGTAGAATAACAGTCCGGACATAATCACCGTGACGATCAGCGTCACCGGCACATCCGACATCTGCACAGAATTTAAGCTTCCGCGCAGCCAGCGCAACGCCGTCCCCACGTCGTATTCCGAACCTTTTAACAGCATCCAGGAAATCAGGGCATTTAGCATTGCCTGGAATCCGATGCCGATTAAAATCATACGACTGCCAAAGGCTTTCCCGCCTCCGGACAAAAGCAAAATCAGTCCCGTCACTGCAAGACCTGCCACCACCGCAAATCCGGATGCCAGCGGTCCGCTGATCCCAAGAATTAAAATGCAAAACACGGCTGCAGCAGAGGAACCTGCCGTAACTCCGATAATATCCGGAGATGCCAAGGGATTGCGAAGTAAGCTCTGGAAGGTATATCCGGAGACACCGAAGGCAAATCCTGCCAGGCCGCCCACCAGAAGCTTGGGCAGACGTAAGGAACCGATGGTATAAGCTCCGCTTCCGCCCTCTTTTCCAAGCAGATAAGCGAAGACTTCTGCCAGGGAATAATTGGTATTCCCAAGCATAAGCATACCGCATCCCAGCAGTATGGCCACCACCAGCAAAAGGGCCACACAAACCGTCGCCCGATGGTTTTGTCTGGCCAAGATTCGTTTTAAGTTTTCCTGTGCAAGCTGATTCATCATATATTCTTTACTTTTGATTTCCAAACAATCCATACAAACACCGGCGCACCTAAGATGGCCGTGATAATTCCAACTTCCAGTTCGCCCGGACGCCCAAGGACGCGTCCTGCCACATCAGATAGGGTCAGTAACGCACTGCCTCCCAAGGCTGCCATGGGAAGCAATATCCGAAGATCACAGGTGAATAACTGGCGTATTAGATGCGGCATCATGAGTCCAACGAAGCCGATGGGACCCGCCAAGGCTGTCACAGATGCGCACAGCAACACACCGGCAAATGCCGCTACCAGTCGAATCAGACCGACGCGAACGCCAAGGGCTACTGCCATCTCATCTCCTAAGGACAATGCATTCAATGAGGATGCACAGCAAAGGGAGAACACCAAACCAACAGCGAAGAATGGCAACAACAGACGCACATCTTCCCAGGTTCCGCCGCCGATACTTCCCACCTGCCAGAATCGAAATTCTTTCATGACATGGGAGTCCGGAAGCATAATGGTATTTACCAAGGCTCCAAGAGCGGTAGATACTGCCGCTCCCGCCAGGGCCAGTTTCAGGGAATTTGCTCCACCATAGCCCACGGATGCAATTCCGTAGACGAATACTGCGGTCAGCATAGCGCCTACAAAAGCCAAGCCAATAAGGCCCATACCGGATGAGATTCCAAGGTAGGCAATTCCAATCACCACAAACAAGGATGCGCCGGTATTCACGCCTAAGATACTCGGATCCGCAATGGGATTGGAGGTAATGGACTGCATCAGAGCTCCGGAGATTCCAAGGGATGCTCCGGCAAGAAGTCCAAACACCGTACGGGGAATGCGGGCCGCAATCACCGCTGCCAAAAAGGGATCCACTTCATTTCCTGTGATATAAGCAACAATCTGGGATAACGGGATTTGTTTGCTGCCGTAGGCTACGGACAACGCCGCGCCTACCAGCAACAGAATCAGTTCGATTCCAAATCCCCATATGAAATTATAGGTATGTGATGTTTCTTTTTTCATGAATTATTCCAAGTGACTTGCTGCATCGGACAATGCCTGCAAATAATCCTCCAAGCAATACGGAATAGACAATACGGTTGGGGTACTTGCTGCTGCCAACACATCGTTGGAATCCAACAGGACGAAAGCGCCCTTCTGTACGGCAGGAATCTTAGCGAATCTTCCGTCTGCCTGCATGGCTTCCACAAGTGCCTCATCCCCATAAGTGATGATGATATCAATGTCATCCAACAGATCTGCATTCTCAGCACTTACCGTAATGGCAAACTCGGTTGGATCCTCGATTAGATTGGTAATACTCTCCGGAGTAACCAGGCCCAAGTCACCTAAGAAGGCCGCTCTTGGATCGTTGTTAGTATACACATAGAAGCTTCCCAAATCATCTGCGCTCAACCAGCAGAATGCGGCACGCTTGCCCTCTAAGTTCGGGTAATTTGCCAGCTTCTCTGCAATCAGGCTTTCGGTCTGTGCAACCAGCTCCTTACCTTCTTTTTCTAAGCCAAGAGCCTTGGCATCATTGACAGTTTCTTCCTGCCAGGTGGTTGCCCATGCGATATTCGGATAAGCCACAACCGGTGCAATCTCGCTCAAGCGATCATACTCTTCCTGGCTCAATCCGGAATATGCAGCCAAGATGACATCCGGATTACAATCCGCAATGGCTTCATAATCCCAGCCGTCGGTATCGGTAAACACATTTGGCTCTACACCAAGCTTCTCAAAAGCCTCTGCGGTCCACTGTAACAAACCGTTCTCATCTCTTGGCCCGAAGTTCGCCTCGGAGATTCCAACCGGAACCACACCAAGAGCCAACGGTACATCCGGGTTGCCCCAGGCAATAGCTACTACGTTTTCCGGCTTCTTCTCAATTACGGTTTCTCCCAGTCCATGGGTAATGGTCATTGGGAACCCTTCTGCTACTGCTTCGCTTTCTGCAGCAGTGCTTGTATTTTCTGTCGCAACAGCGGTCTTCTCAGTTGTGCCACAAGCTACTACGCTCAGTGCCAGAGCTGTTGCGGTAACAATCGATAATAATTTCTTTTGCATCATTTTTCTCCTCGTATTCCATCTAAATTCATTGCAATGATGTTGTCATGTTAGGAATCGCTAACGAATCGTATCTTCTCACAAAAATAAACCGCTGTCAATTAAATATTGTACAATTTATGTATTTTCGTCTACATGTGTCCATTTCTTTTCCACTAAAAAAGAGCTCACCCGAAGGTGAACTCTTCCGTCTTTCTATTTGTTGATGCGATTTAAATCCTTCCGTTCCAGCACGATCAGAAGCTCGTCTTCCTCTAACAACGGCTCTGCCGGATCGATGATTTCCCAATGTTTGCTTGCTGCATTTTTTACTGCAATCACATTGGCGTGATAATTCTTACGGACATTCAACTCAATCATGTTCTTGCCGACCCACTTCGGCAGCGGACGCATCTCTACCATGCACAGATTCTCATCCACCTGGAAGTAATCTAAGAAGGTGTTGGATGCAAGAATACGCGCAGACTGCTCTCCGCCGTACTCCTCCGGAACGATGACTTTGTTGGCTCCGATTTTTTTCAAAATGTTGGACATACGATCGGAGGAACTCTTCGCTACGATAAGCGGCACCTTCAACTCCTTGGCAACTGCGACGGAGAGAATGCTGGCGGACAAGTTACCACCCATGGCCACTGCCACGATGTCCATATTTTTAAGGCCAAGTAACTCTACTTCATCCTCGTTGGTTAAGTCTGCGCAAACCGCAGCGGTGCAAAAGCCTTCCATCTCCTTTAACTTATCCGGATTCTGGTCCACCACCAGTACGTCCGCGCCCATGTTGTACATGCTCTTTGCCAAGCTAATTCCATATTTTCCAAGTCCTAAGACTGCAATTGTTTTTTTCATGTTATCCTCCTATCCTACGAAGAAATTGCCTTCCGTATATCTGCATTTGGCCTTGTGATTCTTGCGGCCGGCGAAGAAAATCGCCAGGGAAATCGGTCCGATGCGGCCCAAATACATGGCAACAATAATGATGATCCGACCCACGGTATTCAAGCTGGATGTCAGACCTCTGGAAAGCCCTACCGTTGCGGATGCACTGATGACTTCGTAGAGTCCGTCCTGCAGGTTAATCGGGTTGGTCAGGATGAGCAGCAGCGTCAATACAATAATGGTAAAAGCTGCCACCGACACGATTACTGTAGCCTTGCGCATGCTCTCCTCCGTAGCTCTGTGGTGGAACAATACCGTCTGGTCATCCTCCCGAATGTAGGAAATCACATTCATAAGAGCCAGGAAAATGGTAACCGTCTTCACACCTCCGGCGGTTCCGATTGGCGAACCTCCGATAAACATCAAGAAGTAGGACATGACACAGGAAAAATCCGTCATGTTCTGCTGCGGGAAGGAACAAAATCCCGCCGTTCGAAGAGTAATAGATTCGAAAAAACTGTTTATGATTTTATCAAACAGATTCAGCTCTCCGATGGTGCCCGCATTGTTGTATTCCGCGAAGAAAAAGAACACGGCTCCGGATACAATCAAAGCTCCCGTTACGGACAATACCAGTTTCGTATGCTCATTGAATCTTTTTACAATCTGCACCGGGTTAAAACGGCTGCGAATACCGGATTTGATATTCTCGGACATATCAAACCACACCACATAACCAAGACCACCTAAGACAATCAACATCATGGTGGTAATCATCACCAGCGGATTGGACTTATAATCCATCAGGCTCCTGGTACCAATGATATCGATGCCCGCATTACAAAAGGCGGAAATGGAATGGAACACGGAATACCAGATGCCTCTTCCAATGCCATACTCCGGAATGAAAGTAATGGCATAGAGCGCGGCACCCACCGCCTCTACCTTGAATACATCCTTGGCGATACGAATCAATAATTTTAGAATTCCAACATCCGTATTCAGATTCAGGGAATCCTGCAACATTTTCCGGTCCCCGAGAGAGAACTTCTTCTGGGTAATTAACATAATCATGGAGATGACGGTGATGATACCAAGTCCTCCAATCTGAATCAGGCCCAGGATAATCACCTGTCCAAAGGCGCTAAAATAGCTGAAGGTGTCCACAACCACAAGTCCCGTTACACAGGTTGACGTGGTGGCGGTAAACAGTGCCACCAAAGGACTCGTCCAGGTTCCGGACGCCGAGGAAATCGGCAACATCAGAATCAATCCACCGAGCACAATGGCCACCAGGAAACTGAGTGGAATCAATTGCACGGATGATATTTTTTTACGGTTCATACGATTCTCCATAGAGAGATAATTTTCTACAAACAGGCTCTCTACGGTGGTTAATTATATTGCTGTCACATCAAAAGAACAATACAAAAATGTTATTTTTGCAAAGCAAGAAACGTTTTGTCTCCCGGGAAAAAGTGGTAGAATAAGGGCGTTAGATTATTACAAGAAAGAAGTGTGTTTTCATGTTTCGCATAGATGAAGAGATTACAAGACCTACTTACTTAGAAGTCAATGTAGCCAACTTCCGCTACAACATCGCTCAGATTCGCAAGATGGTTGGGGAAGGTGTCGAGCTCATGCCGGTCATTAAGGCCAATGCATACGGCACTTACTTAAACCGCCGTCTGGACCTTATGAACGAGTTTCGTATCGTAGCGGTTGCCAATGTGGATGAGGCTGTGTACCTGCGTAACCTTGGCTTCCAAAAAGAAATCTTTGTTTTGAATCAGCCATACGTCACCGAGATTGAGAAAATCATTCAGTACGATATTGCTGTTGGTATCAGCTCCCACGACTTCGCGGATGCGCTGAATGCTACCGGCAAACCGGTGCATGTCCATGTAGAGATTGGTACCGGAATGGGTCGTACCGGCATTCATCCGAACCGTGTGGAAGAGTACTTCGGTTACTTAGGAGACAATGTAATCGTAGACGGTATCTACACACATTTTTCCTCTGCGGATAATGACGATGAATACTCCAGGAAGCAGTTGGCATCCTTCAACCGTGCCCTTGCTTCTGCCGAAAGCCTTAAGGGCAAGTTAAAGTATGTACACGCGGCTGCTTCCAATGCGCTGATCAACTATCCGGATGCCCGCTTCAATATGGTTCGTCCTGGACTGATTATGTATGGATATCCAACCGCAGATGATACCTTAGAGAAGATTGATTTGAAGCCGGTAGCTTCCCTTCGTTCTCACATCTCCTTCTTAAAGGAGGTCAAAGAGGGCACCAGCGTGGGTTATAACCGCAGCTACATTACCGATCGTCCTTCCAAGATTGCTACCGTTCCGATTGGTTATGCGGACGGCATGCGCCGCACCTTCTCCAACGGCTGGCCGGTGGTGATTCGTGGACAAAAGGCCCCAATCATCGGCAAGATTTGTATGGATAGTTTCATGGTGGATGTGACCGATCTTCCGGAAGTTGCCTTGGATGATGAAGT
Source organism: Lachnospiraceae bacterium (assembly GCA_017959525.1). GTDB lineage: Bacteria > Bacillota > Clostridia > Lachnospirales > Lachnospiraceae > XBD2001. The sequence continues at coordinate 8,468 of JAGDAL010000282.1, forward strand.
TATTATCTGGGACGATGTGAACATCGGACTCCAGGATTTGGCAGACAAGTGCGATACCATCACCTACGAGATTCTCTGTGGTGTGGGCGAGCGTGTCCCAAGAAAATTTATCGAAGCATAAAAAAGATGCAGGAGAAATCTCCTGCATCTTTTATTTTACATAACTGGTTTTACCGTAAGCGAGGAAGAACTCTTCCGCATCCCGGCTCTTTAATAATTTTAAGAAATCCCGCACCGGCTTACTGATTGGACCGTCCGGTACTACTGCCTCATGTCCGTACTGTGCCAAGAGCACCTCGGATAAATGTTCCAGGTAACGCTGCTCGATATAGGTACTGATAATGGATGCTGCGGAAACCGCCATATAGTCCGCGTCTGCTCGCATTTCCATATGACACTCGTAATCTCCGGTTGCCTGATGGATGCCCTCCATCAATTTGGCAAACTTCACACCGCGCTTGCCGGTTCGCATGCCTGCTAGGAAATCATCGATCACAATGTAGGAAACCTGCTCACCGTCTTCCGCCAACACCTGCTGCAACTTGGTAATGGCTTTCTCGTGCCAGTCACATAGAATATTATCCTGGTTGTAATCTGCGGTATGGATGGATTCCAGCTTGGCATTGGGAAGCAATACCGTTACCGCAATCACACCGTCCGTACGGGTCACAAGGCCCTCTTCCGCTGCCTTCCAATCGATGTCTTCAGATGGAAGGATATCGGTTAAGGCACTTCCGATATTGGCAAGCTTGGTTGCATTGCCATGATAGGCCTTGGAATCTTTGACACCAAGGTCTCGTAGTTCCCCTACCACATCCGCTTTCACAAAAGCAGCCGTCACCACTAAGCTTCGGAAGATTTCGCCTTTTCCGGTCTCATCGCTTCCGATGGCGTTCGCCGCATTCACTTTGCCCGGAAGGGTATTGGTTTTGACACTTACCGTTCCTTCCATGAAGGCTTCCGCTTCGGCGCGTGTTTCAAATCCTTTATAGATGGCACCTTTGAATCCTTTTACCTGGGCACTGGCCTCTCCCCAATCGGTGTAGATGCCCGGTACCACGCCATTTTTGATTGCGTAGAATTTCTTCCCCATATTACTCCTCTACCAGATCTTTTCTATAGGCGATGAAATAAACGGCACCCATGATGACCATACCACCAATGATATTGCCTAAGGTCACCCATGGAGAACTGCTGAAGAAGAAGTTCTTCCAGGTCAATCCCTCTGCAATAGCATCTGCGGATAAACCGAATTTTTCTGTTGCAATTGCAACGTAATCCGCATTGGTTGCTGCCAAAATTCCTGCCGGAATATAGTACATATTGGCAACGCAATGCTCATAGCCACTCACGACGAAAATCATAATCGGGAAGAAAATGCCCCAGATTTTGCCGGCTGCACTCTTGGATGCATTGGCAAGCAAGACTGCGCCGCAGACAAAGATATTACATAAGATACCGGATGCGACTGCTGCACTCGGAGCCATGGTTGCTTTGCCAAGGGCTACCTTGATGGTAAAAGCACCCAGTAATCCGCCGGTATATCCCAGCTGACCACTGAAGAAAACCAAATAAGCAATCATCATGCTTCCGACAAAATTTGCAAACCATACCACAACCAACAGACGAAGGACATCCCATGCACTGCACTTCTTTGCAAGGCACGCATTGCCCATCAAACAATCGCCGGTGAAGAGCTCGCCACCGACAAATACAATCATCATCAAACCTACCGGGAACACGCATCCGCCCAGAAGACGGGCAATTCCCACGTTATCGATGTTATGCATCACCACATTGCTACCTGCAGCACCAAGCGCAATAAACGCACCGGCCATAATGCCAAGCTGGATTAATCTCCACAGCGGCATCTTCGCCTTGGCTGCCTGTGTATTCATGTTTGCGGCAAATGTCTCCGCAGGGGTTAGCATCAATTGACTCATTCTTTATACTCCAATCATTACAAAAACTTCACCTCTATTGTGCGGTTTTCCATGAAAAAAGTAAAGATGAAAAGTAGGTGCATACACGTCTATTCGGATTTTGCATCAAAAATCAAACGGGCGGCGCCAAGCATTCCGGCGTCGTTTCCTAGGGTAGCAAGTTCCACCTTAGCGCCTGCTGCAGCCGCTAATGTCAGGGTTCGGTAATGCTTCTCAATGTAGGGAAGCATCACCGCTCCGGCTTTGCTCATACCGCCACCGATAACGAAAACTTTGGGATTTAAGACTCCTGCCACGAAGGATAAACCCCAGCCAAGATAGAATCCAAACTGCTCCGCCACTTGAATTGCCAGCGCATCCCCTTCTTTTACCGCATCCCAGATTGCCTTCGCGTTCACCGGTTGCTGACGCAACACACTTGGCTTCTTGGAGGCTTCTAAGGCTTCTCTTGCCAAGCGCACAATGCCCGTTGCGGAAGCATACTGTTCTAAGCATCCACACCGGCCACAGTTACAAGGAATTACTTCCTTCGGATTCACACAAATATGTCCGATTTCTCCGGCCGCACCGTTCCCGCCGGTGATGATATGACCTTCATGAATCACGCCACCGCCGATGTCGGTTCCAAGGGTAATCATCACAACATCTGCAAGTCCCCGTCCAGC
>JAGDAL010000027.1 GCA_017959525.1 Lachnospiraceae bacterium
GAAGAAGAGGAGATTCCAAAGATTGCCATCATTGGTAAGCCGAACGTTGGTAAGTCTTCCTTAGTGAATAAGCTGGTGGGTGAGGAGCGTGTAATCGTATCCGATATCGCAGGAACCACCCGTGATGCGGTTGATACCAAGGTGAAGTTCCATGGTAAGGAATATATCTTCATTGATACGGCGGGACTTCGTCGTAAGAGCAAAATCAAGGAAGAGTTAGAACGTTACAGTATCATCCGTGCGGTTGCAGCCGTTGAGAAGGCGGACGTGGTGCTTCTGATGATTGATGCTACGGAAGGTGTGACCGAGCAGGATGCGAAGATTGCCGGAATCGCCCATGAGCGTGGTAAGGGAATCATTATCTGTGTGAATAAGTGGGATGCCATCGACAAGACGGACAAGACCATGAAGGAGCACACCAACAAGATTCGTCAGATCTTAAGCTTTATGCCTTACGCAGAGATTCTTTTCATCTCTGTTGCAACAGGTCAGCGCTTAGGCAAGATTTATGAGATGATCGATGTAGTATTAGAGAACAACGCCATGCGCGTGCAGACCGGTGTCCTCAACGAAATCGTGGCAGAGGCTGTATCCTTACAGCAGCCACCATCCGACAAGGGACGTCGTCTGAAGATTTACTACACCACACAGGTGGCCGTGAAGCCGCCGACATTTGTTATTTTCGTCAATGATAAGGAATTAATGCACTTTTCCTATGTGCGTTATTTGGAGAACCGCATCCGTGATGCTTTTGGCTTCCGCGGAACAGCTCTTCGCTTTATAACTAGAGAGAGGAAGGAAGACGACAAATGATTATAGAGAGATTGGTTTCTCTGGGGATTGGCTACGTATGTGGCATGTTTGTATCGGGGTACTTGTTGGGTAAGGCGAAGCACGTGGATCTTCGCAAACATGGTAGTGGTAATATCGGAACTACGAATACCTTAAGAGTATTGGGCGTTCCTTATGCGGTGTTGACACTGCTTTGCGATGTATTCAAAGCCATTTTGGCTGCCATTTTGGTATGGCTTATATTCCATGGCCGCATTACAGATGTGAATGCACAGAATCTGTTGATGTTATACGGTGCTGCAGGCGCTGTATTGGGTCATGACTTCCCATGTGTGATGAAGTTCAAAGGCGGCAAGGGTGTTGCAACCACACTTGGCCTTTTACTTGCAATTTTTCCAAAGGCCTTCTGGATTGAAGCTGTGGTATTCATCGGCTTGGTAGCGTTATTCCGCTATGTATCCTTAGGTTCTATCATTGCTTTACTTACTTTTTTGGCACAGGTGATTGTATTCGGTGTGCAGGACGGCGCATATGCAACGAATCCATATTATCCGGAGATGACTGTAATTGTAGGATTGTTGGTGGCATTATCCATTTTCTTACATCGCAGTAATGTGAAAAGACTACTGAGCGGAACTGAGAACAAATTCACGTTCCATCCGAAGAAAGTAAACGAAGGAGAATAATTATGGCAGAAGTCTCCGTCATCGGAGCAGGAAGCTGGGGCACCGCCTTGGCTTCTGTTTTGTGTAAAAACGGACATAATACAACACTTTGGTCCCATCGTCAGTCCCAGGTGGATCAGCTTTTGGAGACCAGGGAGAACGATAAGCTTCCGGGATTTATCCTCCCGGAAGAACTTCAATTTACGGCTTCCCTGGAGGAGGCAGTTTCCAACAAGGACCTGATTATCTTGGCGGTTCCGTCTACGGCAACCCGTGAGACCGCGCACAAGATGCAGGGATTGATTCCGGATGGCCAGCGGATTGTCACCGTAGCCAAAGGAATCGAGGAGGCAACGCTTATTACCCAGTGTGAGATTATCAGTGATGAATTGCCACAGGCTGCGGTCGGAGTGTTGAGTGGACCGTCTCATGCGGAGGAAGTGGTAGAAGGTTTACCAACCTTAGTGGTGGCCGGAGCCAAGGACCGGATGCTTGATCTTTTGACTCAGGAAGTTTTCATGAACGAGAACTTCCGTGTCTATGTTAGCCCGGATGTGAAGGGCATTGAGCTGGGCGGATCTTTGAAGAATGTCATCGCCTTAGCTGCCGGTATGTGCTACGGCTTGGGATTCGGTGATAATGCTAAGGCGGCACTGATTACCCGTGGTGTCAAAGAGATTACCTCTTTGGCGTTTGCCATGGGCGGCATGTTTGAAACCGTGA
>JAGDAL010000283.1 GCA_017959525.1 Lachnospiraceae bacterium
AGATAAGAATAAAAATAAGAGGAAAAAAACATGACAAGACTGTTTAATCTTGATCCACAGTTATTACAGGATTCCATCTTGCTTGCGATTTCCATGTTCTTCTTATTCCTTATTATGTCATACAACCTCTTCAATCCGGCGCGGAAGTTCTTAGAGGACAGAAAAGCGCGCATTCGCGGAGAGTTAGAGGACGCTGCCAATGATAAGGAAGCTGCAGCCAAGTTGAAGGCAGAATACGAGGAAAAAATCAAATCCGCGGACAAAGAAGTGGAGGCGATTTTGGCAGAGGCTCGAAAGAAGGCGCTGGCCAATGAGAACAAAATCATTGCAGAAGCCAAAGAAGAGGCCGCTCGTATTATTGCAAGAGCCAATGAGGAAGCTCTGTTAGAGCAGAAGCGTGTAGCAGATGATATGAAGCAGCAGATGATAACTGTAGCAGCTATGATGGCGCAGAAGGTTGTATCCCAGCAGATCGACACTTCTGTACAGGCGTCTCTGGTAGATGAGACATTAAAGGAAATGGGTGGTTCTACATGGCAAAGTTAGTAGAGAGCGTCTATGGTGATGCGCTTTTCGAGCTTGCGATAGAACAGAATCGTGTAGATGACTACGCGGAGGAAGCAAAAGGCCTGGTACAGGTACTTGAGGAGAATCCACAGTTGTCACAGCTCATGGCTCATCCCCAGGTGACGAAAGAAGAAAAGCTGGAAATGATCGATAATATCTTCAAGGGTAAAGTCAGTGGCGAAGTGCTAGGACTACTGCGAACGATTATCGAGAAAAACCATTTTTCTGATACCAAGGAAGTATTTACCTATTTCCTGAATCGTGTGAAGGAGCACAAGAACATTGGTGTTGCTACCGTAAGCACCCCACTGGAACTGACCGACGCACAGAAGAAGGATGTAGAGAGTAAGCTTCTTGAGACAACCAAATATGTCTCCTTTGAGATTAACTATGTAGTTGATCCCGAATTGATCGGGGGAATGGTGATCCGTATCGGTGATCGGGTCGTAGATTCCAGTATTAAGACGAAGATCTATAATCTATCCCGAGATCTATCAAAAATACAGTTGAAAGTAGGTGAAGGCACTCCATGAAATTACAACCGGAAGAGATTAGCTCCGTAATCAAAGAGCAGATGCAGCGCTATGCTTCCCAACTGGAAGTATCTGAAGTTGGAACCGGAGTTCAGGTTGCAGATGGAATCGCCCGTATCCATGGACTTGAGAAAGCCATGCAGGGTGAGCTCCTGGAATTCCCGGGAGAAGTATATGGAATGGTATTGAACCTTGAGGAAGATAACGTTGGTGCCGTACTTTTGGGCAGCCAGAAGAATATTAACGAAGGCGATACCGTTAAGACCACGGGACGAGTAGTAGAGGTTCCTGTCGGAGATGCATTGTTAGGACGAGTAGTAAATGCACTCGGACAGCCAATCGACGGCAAAGGACCAATCGCTACCTCAAAGTTCCGTCAGATTGAAAGAGTAGCAAGTGGTGTTATCTCCAGAAAATCCGTAGATACACCATTACAGACAGGTATCAAGGCAATTGACTCCATGATCCCGATCGGACGTGGACAGCGTGAGTTGATTATCGGTGACAAGCAGACCGGTAAGACTGCAATCGCAATTGATACCATCATTAACCAGAAGGGACAGAACGTAAAATGTATTTACGTTGCAATCGGTCAGAAGGCTTCTACCGTTGCAGGTCTCGTAAAGACATTGGAAGAGTTTGGTGCAATGAGCTACACCACAGTCGTTGCAGCAACTGCCAGTGAGTTAGCACCACTCCAGTACATTGCTCCGTATTCCGGATGTGCAATGGGTGAAGAGTGGATGGAGAATGGGGAAGATGTACTCATCATCTATGATGACTTGAGTAAGCATGCAACCGCTTATCGTACACTCTCCTTGCTGCTTCGTCGTCCACCGGGACGTGAGGCATACCCTGGTGACGTATTCTACTTGCATTCCAGATTGTTGGAGCGTGCAGCTAGATTGTCCGATAAGTTGGGTGGAGGTTCCTTAACCGCACTTCCAATTATCGAAACCCAGGCAGGTGACGTATCTGCATACATTCCGACCAACGTTATTTCCATTACCGACGGTCAGATTTATCTGGAGACAGATGCCTTCAATGCAGGTCAGCGTCCGGCAATCAACGCAGGTTTGTCCGTATCCCGTGTAGGTGGATCCGCACAGATCAAGGCGATGAAGAAGATTGCAGCACCAATCCGTGTAGATTTGGCACAGTACAGAGAGCTTGCTTCCTTCGCACAGTTCGGTTCCGAATTGGATGCCGATACTGCTGAGAAGTTGGCACAAGGTGAGCGCGTTCAGGAAATCCTGAAGCAGCCACAGTACCAGCCAATGCCGGTTGAGTTCCAGATTATTATTATCTATGCAGCAACCCAGAAGTATTTGTTGGATATCCCAACCGCAGACATTCTGGATTTTGAGTCTGCATTGTTCGAGTTCATTAAGACCAAGTATCCGGAGATTCCACAGGGCATCAAGGACAAGAAGGTCTTAGAAGAAGACAACGAGCAGGCACTCATCAAGGCAATTAACGAGTGTAAGGCAGATTTTCTTAAGGGTAGATAAGCGAAAGGTGGTGAATGCGCATGGCCTCAATGAGAGACATTAAGAGACGCCGTAGTAGTATTTCCAGTACTCAGCAGATCACAAAAGCCATGAAGCTTGTATCTACCGTTAAGTTACAGAAGGCCAAAGGCAGAGCGGAGCAGACCGCACCATACTTCAATTACATGTATGACACGGTTTGCACCATGTTAGCCAAGGCCGGAAGTGTGAATCATCCGTATCTGAACAAGCAGGAATCCAACAAAAAAGCGGTCATCACCATTTCCTCCAACCGAGGATTGGCAGGCGGATACAACAGTAGTGTTGTAAAGCTTTTGACCCAGGGAGACCTTCCTGCAGAAGATGTGGAAGTATATGCCATCGGACATAAGGGTGAAGAGGGCTTAGCCATTCGTGGTTATCACATTGCCAAGGAATACAACGAGGTAATGGAAGCTCCGACCTATGAAGATGCTATGGCCATCTGTAAGGATGTGTTAACCGCATATACCTCCGGTGAGATTGGAGAAATCTATCTTGCGTATACACATTTTAAGAATACGGTGGTACACCAGCCGAAGCTTTTGAAATTGCTTCCGGTAGAGGTGGACGAAGCAGACGTAGAAGGTATGGACAAGAACCTTCTGATGAACTTCGAACCAAACGAAGAGGAAGCAATCGGACTGATCATTCCGAAGTACATCACCAGCTTGGTGTACGGAGCTCTGATCGAGGCGGTAGCCAGTGAAAATGGTGCGCGTATGCAAGCCATGGACAATGCAACCAGCAACGCAGAGGATATGATCAGCGATTTGACGTTGAAGTACAACAGAGCCCGTCAGGGATCCATTACACAGGAACTGACGGAAATCATCGCAGGTGCAGAGGCAATCTCGTAGCCTAAGATGAGCCAAATAAAATAAAGGAGACAAAAGTAGACATGGCGAATGAGAATATTGGAAAAATTACTCAGATCATCGGTGCCGTTCTTGATATCAAGTTCCCGGCAGGAAGCTTGCCGGAAATCAATGATGCTATCGAGATTACACGTTCCAACGGCGAAAAGTTGGTAGTGGAAGTAGCACAGCATTTGGGTGATGATACGGTTCGCTGTATCGCCTTGGGACCTACCGACGGATTGGTTCGTGGTATGGATGCCGTAGGAACCGGAGCACCGATTAGTGTACCGGTTGGTGAAGAGACCTTGGGACGTATGTTTAACGTACTGGGTGATCCGATCGATGAGCTTCCTGCTCCACAGACCAAGGAGCGTAGTCCGATTCATAGACCGGCACCTGCATTTGAAGAGCAGGCAACATCTTCCGAGATGTTGGAGACCGGAATTAAGGTCGTAGACCTTCTTTGCCCATATCAGAAGGGTGGTAAGATTGGACTCTTCGGTGGTGCAGGTGTAGGCAAAACCGTATTAATTCAGGAATTGATTCATAACATCGCTACCGAGCACGGTGGATACTCCGTATTTACCGGTGTAGGCGAGCGTACCAGAGAGGGTAATGACCTCTACTACGAAATGAAGGAATCCGGCGTTATTGATAAGACTTGCATGGTGTTCGGACAGATGAACGAACCACCGGGAGCAAGAATGCGTGTTGGTCTTACCGGACTTACCATGGCAGAGTACTTCCGTGATAAGGGTGGTAAGGACGTATTGCTCTTCATCGATAACATTTTCCGTTTTACCCAGGCAGGTTCCGAGGTATCCGCATTGCTTGGCCGTATGCCATCCGCAGTAGGTTACCAGCCTACCTTGCAGACAGAGATGGGTGCTCTTCAGGAGCGAATCACCTCTACCAAGAACGGATCTATCACATCGGTTCAGGCTGTATACGTACCTGCCGATGACTTGACTGACCCGGCACCGGCTACTACCTTCGCTCACTTGGACGCAACCACCGTATTGGAGCGTTCCATCGCAGAGCTTGGTATTTACCCGGCAGTAGACCCATTGGGATCCACTTCCCGTATCCTTGACCCACGTATCGTAGGTAAGGAGCACTTCGAAGTTGCCCGTGGTGTACAGGAAATCCTTCAGAAGTATAAGGAATTACAGGATATCATCGCTATCCTTGGTATGGACGAGTTGTCCGAAGAAGATAAGTTGGTTGTATCTCGTGCCCGTAAGATTCAGAGATTCTTATCCCAGCCGTTCTTCGTAGCAGGACAGTTCACCGGTTTGGAAGGTAAGTACGTACCAATCGCTGAGACCGTACGTGGATTCAAGGAAATCCTCGAAGGTAAGTTGGATGATATCTCCGAAGGTTTCTTCCTGAATTCCGGAACCATCGACGAGGTTCGTGAAAAAGCAGCCGCTGCAGCGAAGTAAGGGGTGAGGCAATGGCAGAATCAGACAAGAATGTATTTGAAATAGAAATCATCACACCGGATCGAGTATTTTATCAGGGTGAGGCTTCTATGATCGAATTTAATACGGTGGAAGGTGAGATTGGTGTGTATAAGAACCATATCCCGCTGGCAACCGTACTTGCTCCGGGAATTGTCACCATCACGGAAGGCGATTCCAAGAAGTATGCTGCCGTTCATTCCGGCATTGGACAAATCCTCGGAGATAAGGTAACCTTACTTGCAGAGATTGCAGAGTGGCCGGGCGAGATTGATGAGTCTCGTGCCAAGAGTGCCGAGGAGCGTGCAAGAGAACGTCTTGAGCGCAAGGACAGCAATCTCGATGTAATGCGTGCAGAGCTGGCACTTCGCAAAGCTCTGGTTCGTCAGGAAGTCCTGAAGAAATAACAGAATGAGGAAAGCCTATGTTTGCGAGAACCAACAAAGATATCATTGAAGATTTGAAGCTGCAATTGAATCGACTGGAAGACGAAGCGGAACAGTTACGTAAGGAGCTGGAACGCATCGAAGGCAAGAAGAACCAGATTATGAAAGAGATTGCAGAACACTCCGATGAGAAGTACGAAGAAGACATGTTGGCACAGGTATACCAACAGCGTCGGAAGCAATAACTTTTCATTGAAACATAGGATTATTTTGCGCCCGCGGCTCAGTCGTGGGCGCTTTTTTTGACTGCACATTCGGAAATTCTTATGTGCAAATTTTGCATATATACAATTTTGAGTATGCAGAATTTGCATACAAATTGACATTAACATGCAAAAATTGCATAATAATAAAAGGAGGATGTGCAAATGACGGAGTTAAAGCAATTACGAACAGAAAAACATCTTACCCAACAAGAGGTAGCTTCACTTTTGGGTGTATCTTTACGTACGTATATAGATTATGAGAATAACGCGAACAAAGAAGGCACTCTAAAGTATCGCTATTTATTAGATGGACTAACTAAGATTAACTATATCGATGAGACGAATGGAATTCTATCCGTGGAAGATATATGTGAGAAGTGTAAGAAGGTTCTATCGGAGTTTGATGTTGATTTTTGCTATTTGTTTGGTTCTTATGCGAAGGGAAATCCATCCGAAGAAAGTGATGTGGATTTATTAATCTCAACAAAAGCTTCCGGTTTACTGTTCTATGAAATCGTAGAGCGGTTACGAACGACGCTTCGAAAAAAGGTAGACTTATTGGATTTAAAACAATTACAGAATAATGAAGATTTGTTAAAAGAAGTGTTGAAGGATGGAATAAAAATATATGGATAATAAAAAGACAGACGTTTATTATGCACGGAAAATCGAAGAAGATCTTGCGTTTATTGTGAAGCATACAGAAGATACGGACCAAGAGGAATTGGCGAAGAATGAGGTGTTATTGGATTCTATGTTGTTTCGCTTAATCCAGATATCAGAGAATGCGAAACATCTAAGTGATGAGTATCGGGCGAATCGACCGAGCATTCCGTGGATGGCGATATCCGGTTTAAGAAATCGTATTGTACATGATTACGGAAATGTTGAGTTGGG
>JAGDAL010000284.1 GCA_017959525.1 Lachnospiraceae bacterium
ACAATAGCATCATATCCTTACGCTCATCATTGAGATCCTTCATTGCGTATCCTTCCTTTGCGGAAGCGAATACGAATGGGCAATCTAACTGCTCATCGGATGCATCTAAGTCCATGAAAAGCTCTAATACTTCGTCGATAACCTCGTTCGGACGAGCTTCCGGACGGTCAATCTTGTTGACACAAACGATAACCGGAAGGTCTAAGTCCAACGCCTTCATCAATACGAACTTGGTCTGTGGCATAGCGCCTTCGAAAGCGTCAACCACGAGAACTACACCGTCAACCATCTTCAGAACTCGCTCTACCTCGCCACCGAAGTCTGCATGGCCAGGAGTGTCGATGATGTTAATCTTGGTGTCTTTATAATATACAGCGGTATTCTTAGATAAGATGGTGATACCACGCTCACGCTCGATATCGTTAGAATCCATGACACGCTCCTGTACAGCCTGGTTGTCACGGAATACACCGCTTTGCTTCAAAAGTTCATCTACAAGGGTGGTCTTACCATGATCTACGTGTGCGATGATGGCAATATTACGAATATCCTCTCTTGCTTGAATCATATTATCCTTCTTTCTTATTTATATATCTTTTTCGCGACTGTATCATTCTATCACAATTATCACGGTGCACAAGAGGTAAAATCCACGAAACCGTGGGACATTTCGGCGAGAATACAGAAAAATTTGCTAAATTGGGTGAGATATGGTATATTGCAATGACTTGGAGGAAACTATGGAAAAAGGTATCATACAGGTTTACTACGGCAATGGAAGTGGCAAGAGCTCTGCAGCTTTTGGTAACGCCATCCGTCAGGTAAGCTCCGGATCAACTGCATATATTATTCGCTTCCTTAAGGGACAGATCGACGAAGCGTACATGCGTAAGTTGGAACCGGAAGTGAAGTTATTTAGTTTTGAACGTTCCGTGGGCGGCTTTGATTCTTTATCAGAGGAACAGAAGTCCGACGAGAAGCAGAATATTTTGAACGGCATCAACTTTGCCAAGAAGGTACTTACTACCGGCGAGTGTGATGTGCTGGTTTTGGATGAGGTCCTTGGTATTGTGGATGAGGGCATTGCAACAGCAGAAGAGATTCTTGAGCTTTTGCAGGAACGCTCTGTTTTTACCACAGTGATTCTAACAGGACGCAGTTTGCCGGATGCGATTCGCCGGGTTGCGGATCAGGTTCTGCGCATTGATTCCGAGAAGGAGCCGGAAGTGAACCAGTAGGAGCATTGACTTTGCTTTGAGGCAATGCTATATTTTAGATAACAGATAGAGGTCGCGTGTCTTATGAGTATCCGGAGGGATGCAGCAGGTGCAGAGGAATCCCGGAGGAAGGAAGCCACGCCGAAAGAAGTATCGCCTGTGGGTACTTACTTGGGCACAAGTTGAATAAGCTTGTGACTGTCATCTTTTTAGATGTTGGGCTATCAAGGAAGTGTATTCAATGGCGGCTCATATTCGAGCCGTCTTTTTATTATTCCGGAAGCTCGTGTATTTATTAGGAGGAAAGATATGTCAATTTTTAAAGGTGCCGGAGTAGCAATTGTTACCCCAATGAAAGAGAATCTGGATGTCAATTATGACAAGCTGGAAGAGCTGATTAATTTTCATGTGGATAACGGTACAGACGCCATCATCATTGCAGGAACCACCGGTGAGAGCTCTACCTTAACCATGGAAGAGCATCGTCAGGTGATTCGTGTAGCAGTGGAGTTTACCAAGCATCGCATTCCGGTAGTAGCAGGTACCGGATCCAACTGCACCAGAACCGCAATTCAGCTGACCAAAGAGGCAGAGGAAGACGGTGCAGATGCAGGGATTATTGTAACTCCATATTACAACAAGGCAACTCAGGCCGGCTTGGTATCTCACTACAGCCAGATTGCAGACAACACCAAGTTGCCAATCATTCTGTACAACGTACCGGGCAGAACCGGATGCAACCTGCAGCCGGAGACTGTTGCAACCTTAGTGAAGACCAAGGAGAACATCGTTGGTTTGAAGGAAGCAACCGGTAATATGGCGCAGGCATCTGAGACCATGCGTCAGTGTGACGGCAAGTTAGAGTTATACTCCGGAGAAGACGGATTGGTCGTACCGCTTCTGTCCATCGGAGGTATCGGTGTTATTTCCGTAATCTCTAACGTGGCTCCACAGCAGACCCATGATATGATCCAGGCATTCTTCGACGGCGATGTTGCGAAGGCAGCCGAGATCCAGCTTCGTTCCCTGCCATTGGTGAATGCGTTGTTTAGTGAAGTAAATCCAATTCCTGTGAAGAAGGCCCTGAATTTGATGGGCATGAATGTAGGCTCCCTTCGTTCTCCGTTATGTGAGATCGGCGCAGAGCATGCAGCACAGTTAGAGCAGGCAATGAAGGATTTCGGAATTCTGTAAGAGGTGAATACTATGATTCGAGTTATTATGCATGGCTGCAACGGTCATATGGGACAGACCATTACCCGACTGATTGCAGAAGAGGATGGAATTGAAATCGTTGCAGGTGTAGATCCTTATACCGAGCTTGCCAATACCTATCCGGTATTTGCAACCATCGATGCCTGTGATGTAGAAGCAGATGTAATCATCGATTTCTCCAATGCCAAGGCAGTGGACGGATTGTTGGATTACGCTGTAGAGAAGAAGGTACCGGTTGTTCTTTGTACCACCGGATTGTCCGACGAGCAGTTGGCAAAGGTGAACAAGACTTCCGAGCAGGTGGCTGTTTTGAAGGCAGCTAACATGTCCCTTGGTATCAATACCTTAATGGACCTTCTGAAGAAGGCAACCGCTGTATTTGCAGATGCGGGATTTGATATTGAGATCGTAGAGAAGCATCACAATCAGAAGTTGGATGCACCAAGCGGAACCGCCATTGCATTGGCAGATTCCATCAACGAAGTCTTGGACAACGAATACACATACAACTATGATCGTAGCCAGGACCGTAAGAAGCGTGAGAAAAAAGAAATCGGTATTGTCTCCGTTCGTGGCGGCAACATCGTAGGTGAGCATGAAGTGATCTTCGCCGGCATGGACGAAGTGATTACCTTCAAGCACACCGCAACTTCCAAGGGCGTATTTGGTAAGGGCGCTGTGGAAGCAGCCAAGTTCTTAGCAGGTAAGCCGGCAGGAATGTACGACATGCAGGATGTGATCGCTGCAAAATAAAGCATATAGAAATGCCCATCACAGGAAACTGTGGTGGGCATTTTTGATTGCTGGAAAAATTAGGAATTCCGTTTTTTCTGGCGTTCCATAATGCGGTTGCGTCTCCAGGTGCTGAAGCGATGTCTGCGATGATCGATGACATCCTTCCACATCAGCGGATGTAAGAGTAACAGCAACGGATACAATTCCAAACGGCCGGCTAACATGTCGAACATCAGCACACACTTGGATAAGTCGCTGAATCTCGAGAAGTTCTGAATCGGTCCAACCTGCTCAAGACCCGGTCCGATGTTGTTAATGGTGGCAGCCACCGCGGTAAAATTGGTGACCAGATCCATTCCATCGATGGAGATGATGATAATGGAAATTACAAAAATCCAAATGAAGGTCATAAAGTAAATATTCACGGAATGAATCATTCCGGAATCCACCGGCTTGCCGTCGACCTTCACCTTGCGAACACTCTTTGGATGAATGTAGTAGAAGCTCTCCCGGACGAAGGACTTGAATCCAATCACGATACGGGAGACCTTGATTCCGCCGCCGGTACTTCCGGCACAGGCACCTACAAACATAAGCAACACCAGGATGGTCTTGGATAATCCCGGCCAGGTATCGAAGTTGGCCGTAGAGAATCCGGTGGTGGTAATGATGGATGCCACCTGGAAGGAAGCCTTCGTAATGGCATCAAACGCATTCTCACACAGGGAGAGAATGTTGAAGGTAATCAGTCCAATGGCAATGGCGATGATTACGAAGTATTCTTTGACTTCTTCCATCTCCCAAGCTTTCTTAAACTGCTTGGCGATGATGAAGTAGTAGGCGTTGAAGTTCACGCCGAAGAGAATCATGAATACCGTTACCACCCACTGAAGGTAGATGGAGTAACCGCCAATGCTGGTGTCCTTAATTCCGAATCCACCGGTACCTGCTGTACCGAAGCTGGTGCAGATGGCATCAAACACCGGCATATGGCCGCAGATTAAGAAGATGAATTCCAATAAGGTCAGTGCAAAATAAATAATATAGAGATTCCGAGCGGTTTCCTTCATGCGGGGAACCAGCTTACCAACGGATGGTCCCGGAGACTCGGCACGCATCAGGTTGATGTTGGAACCGCCACTTAGTGGAATGATGGCCAAGATGAAGACCAACACACCCATACCGCCAATCCAGTGGGTAAAACTACGCCAGATAAGGGACGGATGAGACAGGGTTTCAACCGTATTCAAGATACTGGCTCCTGTGGTGGTAAAACCGGAAATCGTCTCAAACAACGCATTGATAAAATGCGGAATCTCGCCGGTCAAAACGAATGGCAGGCAACCGACCAGGGATAACAGAATCCAACTGAGTGCCGTGGTAACGCAGCCTTCCTTCAAATAGAAGACGGTATCCTTCGGACGATGAATCGTAAGAAGGAATCCAAGCAAGGTTGCTAAGGCGCCTACCATCAGGTATACCAATCCTTCGATTTCCAGATAAATCAGACCTGTCAGTGCAGGTAATAGTAGAAGTATGCCTTCCAGCTTCAATACAGAACCGAGGACATACCGAACGATTGATTTGTTCATGGCATCCTCCGCTATTTCAAAATATCCGTAATTTCGTTGAAGCCGGTGTTGGTCGTAACCACCATGAAGGTATCACCGATTTCGATGGTATCGGAACCGCTTGGGATAATAATCTTGCCATTGCGGTTGATAAAAGCCAGTACCAGGTTGTCTTTCAGATTCAGGTTCATCAGCGGAACACCGGTGACTTCGGAAGAATCGAAGACGGAGAACTCGATGGCCTCTACCTTCTGATCAAACATATGATACAGCGTCTCAATGTTGCAGTTCTCAACGGAAGCACGACGTGCTCTTGCGTATCCGACGATAGCCTCAGCGGTCAGATAACGCGGGTAGATGATACTGCCCAAATCCAGTCCGTTTAGTACATCACGGAAAGCGAAGCGGTTGACCTTGGTAACCACCTTGGCATTGGACATCTTATTGGCATGTAAGGTTAAGAAAATATTTTCCTCATCAATACCGGTCAGAGGTACTAACGCCTCGGTTGTCTGGAGTCCTTCCTCCTTCAGGATGGCAGGATCCGTACCGTCGCCATTGATAATGATGGCTTCCGGAAGCAACAGACTTAGTTCATCGCAACGAGCCGTATTGGACTCGATAATCTTAACGGAAATATTATTGTGAATCAGCTGCTTAGCCAGGTAAAAAGCAGTCACACCACCACCGATGATGATGCAGTCGTGAACCTGGCTGGTAATAATACCAAGCTTTTTCAAAGAAGCACGACCAAAACGACGCGGTACCGCGAAGGATACGATATCCCCTGCTAAGAAGGTAAAGCTTCCGTTCGGGATGGTGACTTTGCCTTGACGCTCGACGGCACAGAAGACCATGTTTTTCAGGTCCGTCTTCTTACCAAAC
This sequence comes from Lachnospiraceae bacterium, assembly GCA_017959525.1. GTDB lineage: Bacteria > Bacillota > Clostridia > Lachnospirales > Lachnospiraceae > XBD2001. Next base: position 5,624 of record JAGDAL010000284.1, read on the forward strand.
TCCATCAGGGTATTGTTGGCCAGAGGGCTTCCTTCCGGAATCTTGACCTTGATCATTTCGGCTTCGCCATGGGCAAAAGAGTTGACCTCCAAAGCGGTTGGCAAATAGAGGATGCGGGAAATCTCCCTGGCAGCCTCTAAGTCCGGATTGATAATCATGGCAAGGCCCAACTTATCACGGAGGTATCCTACTTCGTTACTGTAGTCCGGCTTGCGAACGCGAGCGATGGTGGCACAGTTACCCATACGGTTACCTACGGTACAGCAGAGTAAGTTCAATTCATCGGAATGGGTAACGGCAATCAGCAAATCCATGGTATCTACACCGGCCTCTTTGAGGACGCTGTAACTACCACCGTTGCCTACGTAACCCATAATGTCATAGAGGTTGGTCAAATCCGCAACCTTATGTGCATTGGTATCAACCACGGTGATGTCGTTGCCTTCCTGGGCCAGCTGTTCTACCAGGGTAGAACCAACCTTGCCACATCCGACAATCATAATTTTTAATGGACGAAAATCTGTGTCTTCTTTGATTCGTTCAAACATAATTATTCCACTCCGAGAGCGGCCTTCAGTGCCTTCACTGTGCGCTCAATATTTAAATCGGTTTCATCAATGGTAATATCGGCATATTTCTCGTAGAGTACACACCGTTCCTCGTATAAATCCAGTAAGGTCTGGTCCGGACGATGGGCAACCCCGCGCTCATCCAAATCTCCCAGACGCTTCTGTAAATGCTCGAAATCGATGCGCAGATAAACAACGGTACCAATCTCCTTGAAATGTTCCATGGCCTTCGGTCCGTAGATGACGCTACCACCGGTGGCAATGACGGCATGTTCCGGAGAAATGGTGCAATTGATTTCTTCCTCTACATGAAGAAAACCGTCCAGACCATCTTCAGAGATGATGTCCTTCAGGCGTTTGTTACAAGCATGTTGAATTACTAAATCAGAATCGACAAAGTCGGCACCAAGCACCTTGGCGAGAATAACGCCAATGGTGCTTTTGCCGACTCCGGGCATCCCGATCAGTATGATGTTTTGATGGGATGTATTATTTTGTTCCAAAAATTCGATCTCCTGCGTCGCCTAATCCCGGGCAGATATAAGCGTTCTCATTCAACTCTCTATCCAAATGTCCAACATAGATCTGAATATCCGGATGATCCTCGTGCAACTTCTTCAGTCCTTCCGGAGCTGCGATGATGCACATGAACTTAATGTTCTTGCCGCCGTGAGCCTTGATCATGCGAATAGCATCAGATCCGGATCCACCGGTAGCAAGCATTGGGTCAACAACAACAATTGTACGCTGCTCGATTGGTTCAGGCAGCTTGCAGTAATATTCATGAGGTTCATGTGTCTCAGGATCACGATATAATCCGATATGACCAACCTTAGCGGATGGAACCAGATTCAAGATACCGCCAACCATTCCAAGACCTGCACGAAGAATCGGTACAATGGCCATCTTCTTGCCGGCAATGAAAGGAGTCTTGCAAGTCTCGATTGGAGTCTCGATCTCAACCTCTTCCAATGGAAGGTCTCTCAAAGCCTCAAAGCCCATAAGCATTGCGATTTCCTCTACTAATGTACGGAATTCGTTAGTACCGGTATTCTTATCACGAAGCATGGAAATCTTATGCTGAATCAGCGGGTGATCCATAATGACTACGTTATCCATAGTTTCCTCCTTAAAACGAAATTGTATCTATATTCCGTTAAATTCTAGTTGAATAAGCCGGATAAGTCAACAAATGGGGAGGGGAAAACCTGCACGAAACGAAGAGGAAAATTTGTGAAATTTTCGCAATAGAAAAATGAATAAAATTGATTGTAAAACAAAGGGAAAATGGATATACTTTTTCGAGGATAAAATACTGTAGTAAGAAGGGAGTATATTAATGGAAACAAACGCAACCGCAATTAAGGATGCAAGACAGCTCGGTACCGGCAAGTTCCTTTTATTAGGACTTCAGCACATGTTTACTATGTTCGGTGCTACTATTCTTGTTCCTATTTTAGTGAATGGTTATTTTGAAGGAGAAGGGCTTTCGATTCAGGTTACATTGTTATGTGCCGGTATTGGAACTCTTCTCTTTCATTTTATTACGAAGCGTAAGGTACCTGCATTCTTAGGTTCCTCCTTCGCATTCTTGGGGGGATTTGCAACCGTTGCAAACTTAAAGACCGGAATCTACGCCAACATGACCATGGGAGAGAAGCTTCCATATGCATGTGGTGGTATCGTTGTAGCAGGTCTTTTATATGTAGTCTTAGCTTTGATCATTCGTTTCGTCGGCGTGCACAAGGTTATGCGCTACTTACCGCCGGTTGTAACCGGACCAATCATCATCTGCATCGGCTTAAGCCTTGCACCATCCGCAGTTACCAATGCATCCCAGAACTGGCTGTTAGCATTAATCGCTTTCGGCGTTGTCGTAATTTTTAACATCTGGGGCAAGGGACTGTTTAAGATTATTCCAATTCTTATGGGTGTTGTAATTTCTTATGTATGCGCATTGATTTTCAATGCATCAGGCATGACCAATGTGGATGGTTCCGCAATCTTAGACTTTTCCGGTGTAGCAGCTGCCAACTACGTACAGCTTCAGCCGTTCGTATTTTGCAAGTTTGATATTACCGCAATCCTGGTTATGGCTCCGATTGCCATTGCAACCATGATGGAGCATGTAGGTGATATTTCCGCAATCTCTGCAACCGTAGATGAGAACTTCGTATCCGATCCTGGATTACACAGAACTTTGATCGGTGACGGACTTGCAACCGCTTTTGCCGGCTTGGTTGGCGGACCTGCAAACACCACATACGGTGAGAATACCGGTGTATTGGAGTTAAGCCGTGTACACGATCCACGTGTCATCCGCTTGGCAGCTGTATATGCAGTGGTATTGAGCTTCTCTCCGAAGTTCGCTGAGTTGATCGGATCTCTTCCAACCGCAATCATCGGTGGTGTCAGCTTCATCCTGTATGGAATGATTTCTGCCATCGGTGTTCGTAACGTAGTAGAGAACAAGGTAGACTTCACCCGCTCCCGTAACTTAATCATTGCCGCAGTTATCTTAGTCAGTGGACTTGGCTTCTCTGACGGATTGACCTTCGTAGTCGGTGGAACTCACATCACTTTGACTTCTATCGCAATCGCAGCAATCCTCGGAATTCTGTTGAATGCCATCTTACCTGGTAAGGATTATGATTTCCATGACGGAGATGAGACCGGCGTAAACTTCGGTTACGACGAGCATACAGATAAGTAAAAAGAGAATAAAAAACAGAGAGAAAGCGTTGGGAAGGAGAATAACCAACGCTTTTTCTCTGCTCATATATACATTCTAATTAGGAGAAAGTGTTACGCATAGGCGTCGAAGTGTCGGGACAGTTGCTTCTCAAACTTGGACAATTCTTTCATGAAGTCTGAGTCCTTACCGAACTTCTTCTCAAAGGTTTTAAAAGAAAGATTCTCCACTGCGGAAGCGGATAGTTCCATGTAACCGCCGGATTTGACGGAGATTCCGTAAGCGGATAATTCGTCTTTATAATCTTCCACCAGCTTCTGCATTTTCTTGGAGACTTTGGTTGCTGCCTTATCCTTGGAAGCCTTCACCGAATCAATGGATAGATTATAGCTGTCCACGAAAGCTTTCAGCTTGCCGGAGAGGGATTTCTTTTCGCTATCGGTAGCTTCCTTGGTATCGGAACCGTAGTTAAATTTTCCGAGGGCCAGGATGCCTTTGCCGACGGCGTTGGTATCAGCCTTGGCAAGTGCAAGCGGTGTGGCATTGTCTCTGCCGTTTCGGGTCGCATAGGTCCGGTTGTCGGTATAGAGATTGCGCAGACTCTGGTTGTATGTGACAAAATAATTACTCATGGCGTGCACTCCTATGAGGTTTTTTCTTAGTTACATCATTTATATCGGAGGAAAAATGAAAAAAATAAATACTTCTATTTGAAAAAGCATGGGTATCCATGTATGATAGAGGGCAAGCAAGCTTTGTGTAGAGAGTTAAGGAGGAAGCATGGAGCAAGAGAAAGTTATTGTCATTGACTTCGGCGGACAGTACAACCAGCTGGTTGCACGTCGTGTCCGTGAATGTCAGGTCTATTGTGAGATTTATTCTTATCGTACCCCATTGGAAGAAATTAAGGCCATGAACCCGAAGGGTATTATCTTAACGGGTGGTCCGAACAGCTGCTATGAGGCAGATTCACCGACCTATTCCAAGGAATTGTTCGAACTTGGAATTCCGGTATTGGGATTGTGCTATGGTGCACAGCTGATGAACCATGTCTTAGGCGGCAAGGTTGAGAAGGCTGATAACCGGGAATACGGTAAGACAACCACCTATATCGATGGCGGCAAGGATGGTTTATTTGCCGGCGTTGAGGAGGAGACCGTGGTTTGGATGAGTCATTTCGACTACATCAGCAAGCCGGCTCCGGGATTTGAAATTTTAGCACATACGGCAGATTGTCCGGTTGCTGCAGATGCGGATGTTAGCCGTAATCTGTATGCGATTCAGTTCCATCCGGAAGTATTGCATACCGTTCGCGGTAAGGAAATCCTGTTCAACTTCGTACGTAACATCTGTGGTTGCGCCGGAGATTGGCGTATGGATTCCTTCGCAGAGAAGGCAGTATCCGATATTCGTGCCAAGGTTGGCGACGGCAAGGTGCTTCTGGCATTGTCCGGCGGTGTAGATTCTTCCGTATTGGCAGCTCTTTTGGCTAAGGCCATTGGCAAGCAGCTGACCTGTGTATTTGTAGATCATGGTTTGCTTCGTACAAATGAAGGCGACGAAGTGGAAGGCGTCTTCGGACCAAGCGGCGAGTTCGATATTAATTTTGTTCGTGTGAACGCAGCAGAGCGTTACTATGCGAAGTTGGCCGGTGTAACCGAGCCGGAGCAGAAGCGTAAGATTATTGGTGAGGAGTTCATCCGTGTCTTCGAAGAAGAAGCCAAGAAGATTGGTAAGGTAGATTTCCTGGCACAGGGTACCATCTATCCGGACGTGGTAGAGAGTGGTCTCGGCGGAGAATCTGCAGTAATTAAGTCCCACCACAATGTAGGTGGTCTTCCGGATTTCGTAGATTTCACGGAGATTATTGAACCGCTTCGCAACCTGTTTAAGGATGAGGTTCGCGCCGTAGGATTGGAGCTTGGATTGCCGGAGTATCTGGTGTTCCGTCAGCCATTCCCGGGCCCGGGACTTGGAATCCGTATCATCGGTGAAGTTACCGCGGAGAAGGTTCGCATGGTTCAGGATGCGGATTTCATCTATCGTGAAGAGGTGGATAAGGCTGCACGTGAATACAAGGAGGCCAACGGTGTGGAAGCACCTTGGATGCCGAACCAGTATTTCGCAGCATTAACCAATATGCGTTCTGTTGGTGTTATGGGTGATGAGCGTACTTACGATTATGCAATAGCTGTTCGTGCTGTACGCACCATTGATTTCATGACTGCAGAAGCAGCAGAGATTCCGTTTGCTGTACTTCAGACCGTTATG
>JAGDAL010000285.1 GCA_017959525.1 Lachnospiraceae bacterium
AAAGTATTCCAGTAAGGAACCTTACTACCGTCCGGGAACTCGACCATAAGAATCGGAAGTCCCGGCTTGCGGAAAAACATATCCTTAATCAGGTCTTCGTCCGGTTCAATGAAGCCTTCGGCATTCATGGTTCCGTGACCTTCCCAGAATGTATTCCAATTAATAAAGAAATCTTTGAACTCGGATGCATTACCGTTCTTGATTAAGTCCTGGAACTGCGGGGACAATACAGATGCGTGATTTAAAATGAAGTCGAGCTTCAAATCGATGCCCAAATCCATCAAATGCTGTAAGTCCTCACGGGTTGCAAGAGACTCTTCAAGACCGTAATCCTGTACGGAAAAACCGCGGTCCAAGTCCGTATGAAACATACTTGGCAAAATGTAGAAGGAAGAAAAAACGTCCTTCAGTTCCGGCTTCTCTAAAACCGCAACAATATCGCCAAGGTTCTTACCCATACTGTCCGGGTAAGCATTCAACATAACGCCTTGATTCATATTCTACCTCACATAAGGATGCAATTACTGCATCATAATCTTCTGAAAATCTTCGTAGCTCATAAGCTCGCCGGACTTGCTAACGATAATCTTGGCCTTGTGCGCCTGCTTCACCAGCATATCCTGCTCCAAGCGAAGAACCATCATAACGAATGGGCTGTATACAGCGCCATCACGGTTACGGGCCTTACGATGAGCCAGTGTCTCTTCCGGAGTACTGTTCAGTAAAATAGGAATATCAACTTCGGTCAAAAGATCGCTGTTGCCGTGTGTCCATTCAATGAAAAGGACTTCGGTATCAGCAAAATCCACATCATCCCACCAGAGCTCTTCCGGGGTACGTCCCATACGCTTCAACGCGATGGTCTTCTCACCGGCCTTAAACGCCTTGGCGATTTCGTTGACCTTCTCGAAATCAATTTCCTGCTGGGAACCTAAGTATGCACGAAGTGCATCTTCGCCGCCTTCTGCGTAAACTTTCTCACGCATAGCGTCGTTCTCGCAAGGAATGCGATGTGGGTAGTTGTCACCGGAGAGTACATAAGACTTCTGCGGTAACATGTAGGATAGAAGGGAAGCAATCTCGGACTTGCCGACACCGGATCCGCCGCATACACATACGATGACCTTCTTCTGTCCCTGGTCATTTAACTTCTTGATCTCTTTTTGTAAGAGCGGTAAGATCAGTTCCGCTTTGTTGATGTGATCCTCACCAATGCAAATCTTGTCTCCTGGCATGTCTCCATGTGGAATGTTTGCATACTTTTCCAAATCTGCCATGTTCTTTCTCCATAAAATGCGTTACTGTCCGCAACGAGAAACAGTATAAAATTTGATTAATAAGTTTCACAACGTTTTTTTCAGTACCTCTATTTTACTTGGAAAGCGGTAAAAAGGCAACGAATAAATAGCGGAAAAACAAGGGAAATACTTGTTTTGCAAGGGGTGTATGATATGATACATATATAAGGTGAGTGTGTATAATTAATACGAGGGAAAAGGGCGTATGAACTTTCAAGCAATTCTGGTGGCGAATCTGACGGGATTCGTTCTAATCATATTATTGCATTTTAGCAAAATAATCAGCAGAACCAAAAATGATACGGAGGAGCATGCATTCGATTGGATGATGCGCTTGGCGGCCCTTGCATGTCTGGTGGAGCCGTTGACCTTCGCAGTAGACGGAATCCATAGTCCCATCGCCTATTGGACCAATCTCCTTGGCAATACCTATCTATACTATGCCAACGGTCTGGGGTCCTTCCTGTGGCTAATGTATATGGATTTGAAGCTGTTCCACGACCGCAGTCGACTGAAGAAGATTTACTATAAGCTGTGCATTCCGGTGTCGTGTTTACTGCTGTCGCTGATTGTGAATATTTGGTTTGGATACTATTTCTATGTGGATGAGAACTACGTGTACCACCGACAGCCGGCAGTCTATATCTTCTACATTTATATGATGCTTTGCGCGGTGTATAGTATCGGACTCTATTATTATTACAAGCACATTTACGGAAAAGTGGCATTTTTTCCGGTATACATGTATCTGGTACCGATTTTAATCTGTAGTGTGTTGCAGATGCTCTTCTACGGCATTTCCCTGGCTTGGCTTGGAACGGCCATCGGAATTGTTGCGCTTTTTATGAGTTTGCAGCAGCAGAAGGCGTACCAGGATCAGCTGACGGGCCTTATGAACCGGTCGTACCTAGAGCATATGTTGTATAAAATACGTAACAACAGCATGACGGACTATTATGGCATTATGATTGACTTGAACTTTTTTAAGGAAATCAATGATGCCTACGGTCATTCCGCCGGCGACCAGGCGCTTGTGGATGCGGCGGGCATCATTCATACCGTGGTGGGAAAACGCGGAATGGCCTTCCGTTATGCGGGGGATGAGTTCATTATCCTGATGCGTACCGACAACGAAGCAGATGTGGTCGCAGTGGAGGAAGAACTTCGCCGGCGTGCCGAGGAATTCAATCGCACGAATCATCGCCCTTATGTCTTATCGTATGCCATGGGACATGATACCTACGAGGAGTGGTCCGATAATACCGACCGTTTCTTAAAGAAAATTGACGAAGCGATGTATGCAGATAAGAGGCGCTGCCATGAGGCAGCAGCCGAATCACAAGACTGAGGGGATAGCAGTTATGGGAGCTCTTCAAAGCTCCCTTTTTTGTTAGAAAAATTTTTATAAAAAACATGCA
>JAGDAL010000286.1 GCA_017959525.1 Lachnospiraceae bacterium
CACAGCAAGCGCTGCTTCCGAAGAAGCGGAAGCACCGGTGGAGACGGCAGTCTCCGAGAATGCACCGGCAGTTACCCAGAAGGAGGAGACCGAGTCTCCTGCCGAGAACGTAACCGCCACCGAACCAACCGAGCACAAGGGTGGATTCTTCGCAGCCATTGCGAACTTCTTCAAGTCCATCTTCGAGGCAATCCAGGGCTGGTTCAAGTAGGACGTTCTCCGGGGAGAGAATAAGAGGATATAAAGGTAATAAGTAATAAAGCATATATACACAAATGGCCGCGGAGTTCTTCCGCGGCCTTAGCCAACATTTAATTATAATTCTTTTGCATACTTCTCACGCAACTCTTGCGGGATATCAAAGAAATCCATCGCCGCATCTGCAGAAAGGTTCAGCTTCTGCATGGCTGTGCGAATATCCTCCAGCCTCGCCCCATCAGCGCCTTGCTTCAAGCCTTCCTTCAGTCCTTTCTCATGCCCGATTCGCTCACCTTCTAACTGGAACAATTCATGAGACTGAGCCTCGTTATATTCTGTTAATAACATATCTTTGACCTCCTCTCGGTGTGCCATGATGAAATCGCGAATCACAAAATCCATTGGCATTAGGCGGATGGTATCATCCACCGGATCTTCGTGGCCCTCTAGCTTGTATCGGCGCGAGGTGTCCATCACCCACGCATACTCAAACAATGGTCGGCATTGCTCCATGAGCTTCTTGTTACGGCCGGCATTAATATTGAGCATCTTCACACGCACTTGGATATCCGATGTCTCCCGCGTATCCTCGGAAAATGCATCCGATAGATTCAGGATGACACAATCATCCACCTCTCTGGCACCATTGTAAAAAACAATCAGATGCGGCGTCGGAAGCATCACCTGCGTCACACCATACTTGTTCAGCTTGTGTTTCTTCACGTAAGCCTCGTAGGCTCCGGACACATACTGCATCTGGCGTAGCGGCATATTCGGGTTGTACGTAGACTGATGCTCGTATAAGTTCATCTCTTGCGCGATGATGAATAAGACATCATTGTGCATCCCAAGATACAGCGCTTCTTTAATTGTGTTGAACTCGATGGCCTCCGGGTCTGCATAATCAGAATCGTTCACTGCATTATACAAACTCAATGTCCAATCTTTGTGATCTGCCTGTCCGAAAATAAACTGAAACAGGCGGTCTTTGTAGTCCTTTGTGACTACGTTTTCCTTTTCTGACAAAACATGTCCTCCTTATGTAGATTTGAACAAGAATCACATAAGGTATAGAAATGCTTGCAGAAAACTACAGCTCTTTGCCTCTATACATATTATAAATCATTCCTATCATTGTCTCAAACAAATTGGGAAATAGTGAGCAGAATTGCTCGGATGCCTTATGTGGCTCTTGAACAAGTAACAATATACACGCCGCCCATATCCACGTCAAATTAAAAAAGTATAAACTTTTGAACATATGTCAAACGAAGGATTTGAAATACCATCAGGGGGACATGGAAGAAAGGAAAACTTAGTCAAATCCTTGAATAATCGCGGAAATACTGATGGATTTGGCGTGGGCGTGCTGTAGCGCAATGAAAAATTCAGTATTTCCTCCAGAATTAGAGAATTTCACTGAAGTGTCCGAGACGATTGAGCGAGAGCTATATCAAAAAATAAGTTAAAACGCCGGATTCCGGCGTAAATACTGATATTCGTGTACGGCGAGAAACGCAAGGAAACGCTAGAATCAGTGAAAATCCCGGATTCCGGGGGAAATACTGAAATCATGCTCATCCCGAGATCCATGAACGTATCATGAATCAGTATTTGGGCAGCTGGGGCAGGAGAATACTGAAACTGCATGGTCCTCAGCTAATTTGTTAGCAGGGGGCTTGAGGTCCCAACCTTGAGCCCAAGTATTGCATAATATACACACGTGAATAATTTTACATTTGCACATGAATATTATTGACTTTAAATAAGAAGATGCCTATACTTTTAGCCAACTAATCTGTTGGATTTACAACGCACGATAAAATTGCACCCGGCGTGATTAGGGACACGCAGGGTGCTTTTTTATAAATATTTCACGGGAGGAAAATAAGAAAGCTGATGAAAAACAAACACACAAGGCAAGCGATTGCTATGGCGCTCTCTGCTGTTTTAGCATTGACACCGTCATACACAGCATTCGCGACAGAAGTGTCGGAGCCGGCTGTATCTGAAAGTAGCGCAGAGACAGAGACTTCGAATGAAGCAGAGGAAGTGACTGAAACCACAACCACACAGGAAACTTCCGAAGATGCCGAAGTAAGCTTCGAGAAGGTAGATCCGGAAGCAGAAGGCATCGATGTACACGCTGAGTCCATTGAGGGGGAAACCACCGAGATTGAAGAAGCAAATCTCGACCCGGACCAGGAAACTAGAGTTATCATTGTCTTAGAAGGCGACAGTGTATTGGACGCCGGATTTGACACCGATGAAATCGCTGAGAACAAGCGCGCAGTTGCGCTGTCTGAGCAAATTGTAGAAGAACAGCAGGAAACCGCTGAGAAGATTTCTGAGGAAGTCTTGGAAGGCGAGGAACTGGATGTTAACTACAACTTTACCTTAGTAACAAATGCATTCTCTGCAGATGTAACCTTCAAGGATATCGCAGAGATTGAAGAAGTAGATGGCGTCGCTGCTGTATATGTAGCACAGCAGTATGAGCCGTTGGTAGACGCAGAACCACAGACTGTTACCGCAGGTGACATGGTTGGCGGATACTCCACATGGGATGCAGGTTATACCGGAGCAGGTACCCGTATCGCAATCATCGATACCGGTATTGATGCGGATCACCCATCCTTCGATGGCGAAGCTTATCTTGCACATTTGGAAGAAACCGCCAGTGATGCAGGTAAGTCTGTTGAAGACTACAACCTCTTGGATGAGGAAGAGTTGAATGCAGTATTGCCACAGTTGAATGCTACCAGAAGATTCGATGGCTTGAGCGGAGACAAGCTCTACGTTAGCCCGAAGATTCCATTCGGATTCAACTATATTGATAAGAATCTTGAGATTACCCACGACAACGATGACGAGGGAGATCACGGTACACATGTATCCGGTATCTCCACTGCCAATGTATATGTACCAAGTGCCGCAAGTGAGACCGGCTTTGCTAAGCAGGCCAGCGGCGTGGTTGGTGTTGCTCCGGATGCACAGTTGATCACCATGAAGGTGTTCGGTGCAAATGGTGGCGCCTACACCGATGATTACATGGCTGCAATCGAGGATGCCCTAGTCTTGGATTGTGATGTTGTTAACTTGAGTCTTGGTTCTTCCGCTGCAGGATATTCTTCTGCTGAGGAGGAATATATCAATGACATCTTCAAAAAATTAGAAGGAACCAGCACCGTTGTATCCATCTCTGCAGGTAACTCCGGACGTTGGGCTGACAACTCCGTATATGGCGTGAACTTAAGTGCTGATGTAAACCAGGATACCGTAGGTTCTCCGGGATCTTACATCAATGCATTTACCGTTGCCAGTGCGGTCAACAGCGGAAACACCGGATTCTACATCGTCGTAGACGGTAACGAGACCTTCTTAACTCCGGCTGGTGATAGCAAGTCCGCAGAGTTACACACTTTGGATACTTCCGCAGACCAGAATGGTACGGATTATCCATTCGTGTTCTTCACCGGTAAGGGTGAGGCAAGCGATTACGAAGGTGTAGATGTTACCGACAAGATCGTTTTGGTATCTCGTGGTGCCATTACTTTCGGTGAGAAGCAGATGAATGCAGAAGCTGCAGGCGCAAAGGGACTTCTGGTATACAACAATACTGCAGGAACCATTAGCATGACCTTGCAGGGAAGTACTGCAACCAACTGCCCAACCGCATCCATTCAGTTGTCCGAGGCACAGGCAATTGCCAAGACCGGCACTGAGATTTCCGAAGGTGTGATCGAGGGAACCTTAACCGTTAAGGGCAATGCGAAGACCAGATACAACGCTCCGGATGGCTATACCATGAATGATTTCTCTTCTTATGGTGTTCCGTCATCCTTAGATTTGAAGCCGGAGATTACCGCTCCCGGTGGAAACATTTTCTCCACCGTTGACCATGGTCAGTATGAGAACAAGAGTGGTACTTCCATGGCTGCTCCGTCCATCTCCGGACAGAGCGCACTGTTGTCTCAGTACATTAAGGAAAACAACTTAGCTGCAGACAACGACATCTCCATTCGTACGCTGGCTCAATCCCTAATTATGAGTACAGCGACACCGTTACATGAAGGTAACGATCCGGAAGCACCGGTATATTCCCCGCGTTCCCAGGGTGCCGGACTTGCCAATGTAAAAGATGCCATTAGCTCTCCATCCTACATCCTGGTAGGTGACAAGGAAGGCAATGACGGCAAGGTAAAAGCTGTATTGGGAGACGACCCGGAAAAGACAGGAAATTACGCATTTGACTTTGATATTTACAACCTGACGGAAGATCCACAGTACTATGTACTGGATGCTACCGTTTTAACAGAAAAGCTCTACGAAGAAGGCGGCGTAAAATATTTCGCAGGTACTTCTTATGAGTTAAATCCTGAGGTAACTCTGACTGCTGACGATACTTCTTTGGTATACGACTTGAATGAAGACGGTCGCATCAATTCCAAGGATCGCAAGGTATTCTTGCAGGTAGTCAACAACTCCAAGGAGTTATCTAAGGTAAGCGGCAACGAGCAGTACTTCGATTTGAATGGTGACGGCGTTGTCAACACCAAGGATGTTTATGCTTTTAACAAGCAGTTAAAGGGCGGCCCGGAAGTGGCTGATCTTAGCTTAGAGTTGGTAGAGGTAAAAGATGCTACCAAGATCAATGTATCCATCAACCTCTCTGAGGAAGACCGCGCATACTTAGCAGGATTCGAAAACGGTATGTACGTAGACGGCTTCGTTTATGTTAACGGTAACGTGAGCCTCTCTGTTCCGTTCCTGGCATTCTACGGTAGCTGGATGGATTCTTCCATGTTTGAGCACTATGATTTCTTACGTGCACAGCATGACCCGGCATATGCTGCAAGTGCAGTTACTTACACCGGAATTGCAAAGACTAACTTCCTCTCCATTTTCCCTGAGGGAGATGAGGAAGAAATGTACTATGTACCAAACTTGTTTACCAAGGATGCAGAGTACATCCCGGATCGTAATGCGATCAGTTCCCAGAACGGAACACTTCTCGGTGGACAGTACTACAGCTTGATGCGTAATGCAGGCCGTGTCATCTTGACCGTAACCGACCGCAACACCGGTGAGGTATATCTGGAGAACACAGATGGTGAAGGTTATGCTTCCTTCTATGCAAACGGTGGATGGCAGAATCGTATGCAGGTAGCAGAGATGATGTGGGCAGGTACCGATGCATCCGGCAAGCCATTGGCTGACGGAACTCAGGTGGATATTACCTTGCAGGCAGTTCCAACCTACTACAACAACGTAGAGGATCCGAAGACCCTGAAGGCTGAGGGATTGTACCTCACCACTCCGATGACCATCGACAATGAGGCTCCATTGCTTTCCGAAGCTCGTAAGGGCGAGAACGGTAAGGTAACCTTGGCTGTAAACGATAACCGTTACACCGCAGCTGTTCTTGTTATCAGTGGTGACGGCAAGAAGGTTCTCGGAAAATATGCTGTAAACCAGACCGGTGCAGGAGAAGATTGGGAAGTTACCATCGATGTTCCGGAAGGAAAATACTATGTGGAGATCTTAGACTACGCATTCAATTCCAATGTATATGCCATGACTTACAAGGCACCTAAGACAACCACAGAGGAAGCTGTAACAAACGACAAGCCGGCAGAAGAGACTCCGGCAAGCGAGGATCGTGATGATGCCAAGGCAACAGATGATGTTGCAATTCCAACAGAAGAGAATGGAGGAGAGGGCGATGAATAAGTTATTAAAAAGAGTGACTGCCCTTGTTCTTGGCGCAGTTTTAGCAGTAACTGCAGTTCCTGCACTGAATGTACAGGCAGCAGATGCAACACCGTTACATACCGTTGTAACTACAACCGGTAAAGGTGATGATTTAAAGATTACTTACAAGCTGAATTTAGATAAGACCGTTTTATCCGACGGACAGATTGCCATCTACTACGATGCAGATGTGTTGAAGCTGACCAAAGATAGCGAAGCAAATCTTTTTAGCGAGAAGGACGTAAATAAGAATTATGTCAGTGGGGACAACAAGGGAATCGCAATCGCATTCTTAAACGATGCGCCAAAGAGAACCGGCGGCACCGTTGCAAC
>JAGDAL010000287.1 GCA_017959525.1 Lachnospiraceae bacterium
CCGCTGAAAGAGATTGGAACCTGTGATCCGGAAAAGACCGGAACCAAGGTCACTTTCCGTCCGGATGATACGATTTTTGAAACCCATATTTATGATTTCAATACCTTAAAGGTTCGTTTGCGTGAGACCGCGTTCTTAACCAAGAACTTAAAGATTACCTTACGTGATCTGCGTGAAGAAGAAGTGAACGAGCGTGTCTTCCACTACGAAGGCGGAATTAAGGAATTCGTTACTTACCTAAACAAAGGAAAAGAGCCGCTGTATCCGGATGTCATCTACTGTGAAGGAACTAAGGATAACGTGTATGTAGAAGTTGCTCTGCAGCACAACGACGGATACAACGATGCATCCTTTAGTTTTGTTAACAATATCATCACGCCGGAGGGTGGTACCCACTTAGCGGGATTCCGTAGTGCGATTACCAGAACCTTCAATCAGTACGCGCGTGACCAGAAAATCTTAAAAGAGAAGGACGAGGCCTTAAGCGGTGATGATATCCGTGAAGGTTTGACCGCCATTATCAGTATTAAGATTGAGGAGCCGCAGTTTGAGGGCCAGACCAAGCAGAAGCTTGGAAACAGTGAGGCCAGAGGTGCGGTAGATGCTATCGTTAGTGAGCAGCTGACCTACTTCTTAGAGCAGCATCCACAGGTAGCAAAGTTAATTTGCGAGAAGTCTGTTTTGGCACAGCGTGCCAGAGAAGCAGCAAGAAAAGCAAGAGAAGCAACCAGAAGAAAATCTCCGCTTGACGGCAATTCTCTTCCTGGTAAGCTTGCAGATTGTTCCGATAACGATCCGAAGAACTGTGAAATCTTCATCGTCGAGGGTGATTCTGCGGGAGGTTCCGCAAAGACTGCAAGAAGCCGTGCAACCCAGGCGATTTTACCGTTGCGCGGAAAAATCTTAAACGTAGAGAAAGCAAGAGAAGACAAGATCTATGGAAATGCCGAGATTCGTGCCATGATTACTGCTTTCGGTACCGGTATTCATGAAGATTTCGATATCAGCAAATTGCGTTATCACAAGATTATTATCATGACCGATGCCGACGTGGACGGTGCACATATTGCGACTTTGATGTTGACCTTCCTGTATCGTTTCATGCCGGAGCTCATTCGTCAGGGTTATGTGTACCTGGCTACACCGCCGCTTTATAAGATTGAGAAGAATAAAAAGGTTTGGTATGCCTACAGCGATGAGGAATTGAACCGTTTTCTTACCGAGATTGGTCGTGACGGCAATAACAAGATTCAGCGTTACAAAGGACTTGGAGAGATGGATGCCGAGCAGTTATGGGAGACAACCATGGATCCGGAGAAGCGTATCCTCAAGAAAGTATTGATGGATGATATCAACGCATCGGAAATTGATGCCGTATTCTCTACATTGATGGGAGATAAGGTTGAGCCGAGACGTGAATTCATCGAGGAAAATGCGAAGTACGTACAGAACCTGGATATTTAAGAATTCCAAGGAATTCTAAGGAGAATCATAAATGGATGACAAGATTTTTGATAGTATTCAAGAAGTAGATCTGAAGAAGACCATGGAAACTTCTTACATCGATTATGCCATGAGTGTTATCGCATCTCGTGCGCTTCCGGATGTAAGAGACGGTTTGAAGCCGGTACAGCGCCGTGTTCTTTTTTCCATGAGTGAGTTGCACAACGGTCCGGATAAGCCACATCGTAAGTGTGCCCGTATCGTCGGTGATACCATGGGTAAAAACCATCCACATGGTGACAGTTCCATCTATGGCGCTTTGGTAAATCTGGCGCATGAGTCGTCTACCCGTTACATGTTGGTAGACGGTCACGGTAACTTCGGTTCCGTGGATGGCGACGGAGCCGCAGCAATGCGTTACACCGAGGCCCGACTGTCCAAGATTTCCATGGCCATGTTACAGGACATCGACAAAGATACCGTAACCTTTATTCCGAACTTCGATGAGACCGAGCAAGAACCTACCGTATTACCTAGCCGTTACCCGAACCTGTTGGTGAACGGTACCACCGGTATTGCGGTTGGTATGGCAACCAATATTCCACCGCACAACTTGCGTGAAGTGGTAGCTGCAGTGAATTTGATGATCGAGAATCAGATTAACGAAGATCGCGATACCGATATTGAGGAATTGATGGAAGTCGTTAAGGGTCCGGATTTCCCTACCGGTGGTGTGATTTTAGGACATGCCGGTATTGAAGAAGCATATCGTACCGGCCGTGGTAAGATTCGTGTGCGTGCCGTTACCGATATTGAGCCAATGGCAAACGGTAAGAACCGCATTATTGTTACCGAACTTCCATATGCTGTTAACAAGGCACGTTTGGTAGAGTACATCGGTAAGTTGGTTCGTGATAAGAAGTTAGACGGAATCACTGCACTTCGTGATGAGTCTTCCCGTGAAGGTATGCGTATTGTAATTGAGTTACGTAAGGATGTGAATCCAAACGTAATGCTGAATCAGTTATACAAGCACACCCAGTTACAGGACACCTTCGGTGTCATTATGCTTGCTTTGGTAAACAACGAGCCGAAGATTTTGAATCTGAAGGATATGCTGGTGCATTATTTGAATCACCAGAAGGATGTTGTTACCAGACGTTCCAAGTACCTGCTAAATAAGGCAGAAGAGAGAGCTCACATTTTACAGGGCTTACTCATTGCATTAGATAACATTGACGAAGTTATTTCGATTATCCGTTCTTCCGCAAATACACCGGAAGCCGTACAGAGATTGATTGAGCGTTTCAGTCTGTCTGAGGCTCAGGCCCAGGCCATCGTTGAGATGCGTTTGAAGGCACTCACCGGTTTGGAGCGTGGCAAAATCGAGGCTGAGTTCAATGAATTACAGAAGCAGATTGCTTACTTAAAAGAGATTCTTGCAGATGTGAAGAAGTTACTCGGTGTAATCCGTGATGAGATTACGGAAATCGCTGAGAAATACGGCGATGACCGTCGTACTTCCATCGGATTTGATGAGTTTGATATCAGCATGGAAGATTTAATTCCGGTGACCAGCACCGTAATTACGTTTACCAAGCTTGGTTATATCAAGCGTATGAACGTGGACAATTTCAAGAGCCAGCATCGTGGTGGCAAGGGCATCAAGGGTATGGAAACCATTGATGAGGACTACATCGTGGAGATGAAGCTGACCACATCCCACCACTATATTATGTTCTTTACCAATTTTGGACGCGTTTATCGTCTGAAGGCTTACGAGATTCCGGAAGCTTCCCGCACCGCGCGCGGAACTGCTATTGTGAATCTGATTCCGTTACAGCCGGATGAGAAGATTACCTCCATGATTACCATGAAGGAATTCAAGGACGATAAGTACTTGATTATGGCTACCAAGAAGGGTATTTGTAAGCGTACCAAGCTTTCCGAATACTCTAATATCCGTAAGAACGGCTTGGCAGCAATCAATTTAAGAGATGACGATCTGTTGATCGAGGTTAAGGTTGCTTCTAAGGACGATGAGGCAATGCTGTTCACCAAGTATGGTCAGTGTATCCGCTTCAAGGTAGCGGATGTTCGTAATACCGGACGTACCTCTATGGGT
The DNA here is from genome assembly GCA_017959525.1 of Lachnospiraceae bacterium. Taxonomy (GTDB): domain Bacteria; phylum Bacillota; class Clostridia; order Lachnospirales; family Lachnospiraceae; genus XBD2001. The sequence goes on from JAGDAL010000287.1 coordinate 3,569, forward strand.
GTAATCGGTATGAACTTATCCGACCAGGATATCGTAATTGCTATGCAGTTGGTATCCCAGGGTGAGAGCGTGATGATCGTTTCCCAGAATGGTCTCGGAAAGTGTACACTGATGAGCGAATTCTCCACCCAGTATCGTGGTGGTAAGGGCGTGAAGTGCTACAAGATTACGGAGAAGACCGGATATCTTGTAGGTGTTAAGGCCGTTGAGAAGGATGAC
>JAGDAL010000288.1 GCA_017959525.1 Lachnospiraceae bacterium
CGGCACCAAGACCCATCTTTTGAATGATGCCGGATCCAAGACCGGTAACATCATCATCCAGGGCGGCAAAGGCAGTGGCAAGTCCACACTTTGTACGGATGTGGTTCGTCTTCTTCAGAAAGAGATTCACTTACCGGCAGGCAATGTAGGTAAGATTGACGGCGCGAAGTTGAATGAGAAAAATGTGGTAGATCTGTTCCAGAAGATTCAGGGCGGCTGCCTCATGATTGAGAACGCAGGCAACTTAGAGCGCGAAACCGTATTGAATTTGTCCTTGATTATGGACAGCGATACCTCCGGAATCTTAGTGATTCTTGAGGATTCCCGTATGGGCATCGATCGGGTGTTATCCTATAACCCGAATTTTACCAAGAAGTTTACCCAGCGTATTGAGATTCCGATTTTATCCATCGACGAGCTGGTAACCTTCGGTAAAACATATGCAGCAGACTTAGGTTATATCATCGATGAGATGGGCGTGTTGGCCTTGTATAACGAGATCAATTTGATTCAGCGATTGGATCACCCGACCTACTTAACCGAGGTGAAGGAAATCGTAGACAGCGCCATCAACAATGCGAGCGCCGGCGGTATTAAGGGAGTATTCAGCCGCTTAGGTACCAAGCGATATGATGAATCCGGCAATATTATTTTGCACGAGAAGGATTTTCAATCACAATACTAAGCCATCAGGCAGAACATAGGAGATGAGGGGTAATGCATAATTTTACAGCAATGGACAGCTATCTGTTCGGACAGGGCACCCATTATGAAATCTTTAAAAAGATGGGCGCGCATCCAACGGAACAAGACGGCGTCAAAGGCGTGGTATTCAATGTATGGGCACCACATGCAGCAGCAGTTAGCGTTATCGGTGAGTTCAACGGATGGGATGAGACCAAGCACATGATGGAGCGGGTCGATCCTGCAGAGATGGGTGTGTACGAGTGCTTTATTCCCAAGGCAAAAATCGGACAGCTCTACAAGTTTTTGATTTATACCGCAGATGGCCGCAAGCTTTATAAGGCTGATCCATTTGCGAATATGGCAGAACTTCGACCGGAGACCGCATCCCGCATTGCGGACGTGGAAGGATTCCATTGGACGGACAGTGCATGGATGAAAAAACGCGCGGCCAGCGACCCGTATTATGAACGGCCCCTTGCAATTTATGAAGTACATCCCGGCTCTTGGAAGCGGCACCCGGGTAGAGAAGACGACGGCTTCTATACCTACAAGCAGTTCGCAGAGAGCCTGGCAGAATATGTGTTGGAGATGGGATATACCCACGTTGAATTGATGGGCATCTCCGAGTATCCGTTTGACGGATCCTGGGGATATCAGGTGACCGGCTACTATGCACCGACGTCCCGCTACGGAACGCCAAAAGATTTTATGTACCTGGTGAACTACCTTCACAAGAAGGGCATCGGCGTTATCCTGGATTGGGTACCGGCCCATTTTCCAAAAGACGCTCACGGATTGGCAGACTTTGACGGATCCCCGTTATACGAATATGCGGATCCGAAAAAGGGAGAGCATCCGGATTGGGGAACCAAGATTTTTGACTACGGCAAAAACGAAGTGAAGAACTTCCTCATCGGAAGCGCCATCAACTGGGTGGAGAATTATCACATCGACGGTTTGCGTGTGGATGCGGTAGCGTCCATGCTCTATCTGGATTACGGTAAGGAAAGCGGCCAGTGGATTGCCAACAAGTACGGCGGCAATGAGAATCTGGAAGCTATTGAGTTTTTTAAACACATCAACACCTTAATTACCGGACGGTATCAGGGGGTTGTTATGATTGCGGAAGAGTCCACGGCTTGGCCGAAGGTAACCGGCAAAGTAGAAGAGGATGGATTGAACTTCTCTTACAAGTGGAACATGGGATGGATGCATGACTTCTTGGATTACATGAAGTTAGATCCGTATTTCCGCAAGGACAATCACAACAAGATGACCTTTGCCATGAGTTATAACGAATACGAGAAGTACATTCTGGTATTGTCTCATGATGAAGTGGTACATCTGAAGTGCTCCATGATTAATAAAATGCCGGGGCTCGAAGACGATAAGTTTAAGAATTTAAAAGCCGGCTATGCATTTATGATGGGACATC
>JAGDAL010000289.1 GCA_017959525.1 Lachnospiraceae bacterium
GACTCGATTGGAATCTTAATTGCAGAACAAAAACTAGAGCTTGGAATATCCGTAGGCATTAACCATTGCTTCTAGTGGAGTGCCTTGTTTACAGAACGGGCATTCATGCGGAGCATAGGTTGCATATCCAGGTAGATCTTCTTGATCAAAAAGAGGATAAACCTTGGTACCGTCGATGTCCGTAGTCGTACTGAAGATGGCTGCTACACCCTGGATAATACCGCCATAGTACTCGATACACTCGAGACTCTTTTTCACGGTCTCGCCTGTGGTCATAGTAGCAACAAGCAAGAGGATATTCTTACCCTCGATGGATGGTCGGATGTTCTCACGGAACATGAACTGGTGAATACTGTTCTCTTCCGGCTCTACCACGTACATGGTCTCATGCTTGTTGGTCATGCGGAAATCGCCCTTCTCCAGCTCTTGTCCAAGGAATGCACCCAGGACTTCCGTACCGTCTAAGCATACGATGGTGTCCACCGTCTCCACGTTGTGCAGAAGCTTCTGGCGCAAACTGCGGGCTGCTTCCTCAGCCTCGGAAACACGCACCTTCAGTCGGGTAACATCAATATAGTAATTGATGTGGGACTGACTGGTCGCAAAGTGTCCCTGCGTTGCATTGATGGTTACATGCCGATCCCCCCTGGCATAGAACTTCACCATACGAGTTCTGATATCATCCTGTTGCATCTTGGATACCCCCTTCTTCTGTTGTTAATGCTTGCCTGTAGAACCAAATCCCCCTTCGCCGCGGTCTGTATCGGAAAGATTCTCGACCTCGTCAAATTCCAAAGACAAAAACGGAACAACTACCAGCTGTGCAATCTTCTGTGCCGGCTCTACCGTACGAGTCACTGCGCTGTCATTATGCAGTGCAACCTTCACCTCACCACGATAGTCCGCATCCACAACACCTACACAGTTTGCAGGACGAAGTCCTTCTTTGCAGGATAGACCACTGCGTGCAAAAATTCCGCCGAAGTATCCTTCCGGAACTGCAATGGCAATACCGGTACCAATCATCTTGGTCTCACCCGGCTCAATGGTGCAAGCTCCTGTAATGTCCGCAAACAAATCGTATCCTGCGGCATAATCGCTTCCACGCTCCGGAACCTTTGCTGTGTCTGTTAATTTCTTAATTTCTATTTTCATTATAATTGTTCTCCATCACGAATTCCATGATAATAATTCCGACTCCGCCTTTTTGTTGCGGGTCATCAAGGTCTCTACCGCATCCTTCGCAGAGGCGCCGTCAAAAAGAACTGCGTTCACCTGCTCAATAATCGGAAGCTCCACCTCATACTTGCGACCAAGGGCCAACGCTGCTTTGGCGGAATAAACACCTTCCACCACCATGCGTACTTCCTTCATGGCTGCATCCACATCCATGCCCTGACCAATCAAGACGCCGGCCTTACGGTTACGGCTATGACGGGAAGAACAGGTCACAATCAAATCTCCGATTCCGGTCAATCCGTTCACGGTTTCAAACATGCCGCCCATGGCAACCGCCAAAGAAGTAATCTCTTTGACACCACAGGTAATCAGTGCTGCCTTGGCATTATCACCGAATCCCAGGCCGTCGCACATACCGGCAGCTAAGGCGATGACGTTCTTCAAAGATCCGCCCAGCTCAATGCCCTTCACATCCGGGCTAACATAGACACGGAAGTTCTCGTTCATGAAAACTTCCTGGGTCAAAAGAGCAAGCATCCGGTCCTTGGCTCCCGCCACCACTAAGGTTGGTAAGCCTTCTACCACTTCCTCCGCATGAGACGGACCACTTAATACACCGACCGCGGCCTGTGGCAATTCATCGCTGATGATCTCACACTGGGTAAAAAGCGTTGCCTCCTCGATTCCTTTGGCAACGGTGACAATCCGCTGGCCATCCGGAATCAATCCCTGCATCTTGTGCGCGGTCTCACGGGTTGCCGTAGAAGGAACCGCCAAAATAATCAGGTCCTTGTTGGAAACTGCCTCCTCCAGGGAAGCCGTAAATTGAAGTTCTTCCGGGAGGATAAATCCCGGAAGCTTATCGTTCTCTCTGGTCTCCAAAAGCTGATCCACCTGGGACTGACGATGGGACCAAAGTGTTGTATTATGTCCGTTTTTACACAAAACAGAAGCCAAGGCGGTGCCCCAGCTTCCTGCTCCGATGACGGA
>JAGDAL010000028.1 GCA_017959525.1 Lachnospiraceae bacterium
CATGTTGTAACGTCTCCTTTTTCTTTCTTTTCCTAACTTATAAAATAAAAGAAAACGAGGCATCCATCAACAATTTTCCGAAAAGTATTGGAGGAAAACCAGTTCTCTTAAAAGAAAGTATTGAAAGGAAAAAAGGTAAACGATTCTTCGCTTAAAATGTTCTTACTCTTCTCTACACGTTTATTATACTACTTTTATGCGCAAAATAAACAAAAAATATCGTAAATTTGCATTTTTTTGAGCTGTTTTATCCTAAAATGCCGTAAATTCATGTTATTTCCAGCCAGTAACGTCTAAAACCTCGAATCCTTCGGCTTTTCCCTTGAGTTTGATGGTCGCACCCAGGGATTCTGTCGTGATATGATCCGTCAAAGCATCCGCAACCACGCGGCTGATATAGATGTGACCCGCAGGCGCATTGGCCTCCAGACGGGCTGCGGTGTTTACAGTATCGCCGATGGCCGTATAATCCATTCGATCCGGAGCACCGATGTTACCCACAACCGCCGGGCCGAAGTTCACGCCGACGCCAACGTTAAGAGGTACGCCCAGGCGTTCCTGCAGCTCTGCCGAGATACGCGCTGCCCCATCAATAATATCCTGCGCACACTGCACCGCATGCAGCATCGGATTCTCCATCGGAAGCGGAGCGCCCCAGAACGCCATGGTACAGTCGCCCACGAACTTGTCTAAGGTTCCGTGATTCTTGTGTACGCAATCACTGGTCATTCTCAGATACTCATCCAAAATGGAAACGATGGTCTCCGGATCCATGTGCTCTGACATGGTGGTAAATCCACGGATATCAACGAATAAAACCGCAATCTCGCAGGACTTACCGTTGAGTCCCAGTGCATCGGTACCCTCTTTCAAAAGCTCTGCTACGATGGACGAATCCACGTAACGCTCAAAGGTCTTGGTGATCTGCTTGCGCTCTTCGCGCTGTCGCAGGAACTCCCATACAATCACTAAGATGTAGACAATCAAGATTCCCAGCGGTATCCAAAGCGGATGTACCACAAGGCCTCGGTTATACAGCACAATCGCTACTGCTACACTTGCACCAATCAGTACCACTGCCAGCGCACTGGAAGGCGCCAGTTTTAACTTGATAAAAAGAGCCATGGTACAGAAGGTCACAAGAAACAGGATTAGAAGCTGTATGCCGTCTTTTGCTTCCTCTTTGTAGTTCTCCGCCAACAACTGTTCCACCACGTTGGCCTGGTATTCCACACCAAACATGTTGCGGGAACGGTCGATTGGGGTGATGACATTATCTGCAAGACCTGCTGCATAAGGTCCGATAAATACAATTTTCCCTGCATAGTAGGACGGGTCCACTTTGCCCTCCACCAGGTCATAGATGGAGACGCCATCATAGAAGTCCCCCGGCGCTCCGGTGTATGCCACATAGTAGCGCCCACGGCTATCCGTCTTTGGATATACAACCGAACGGCCCTGCTGCTTTAAGAATTCCTCTGTCGCAACTTCCGCCATGGAATATACCCGCTCACCGTTTGGATTATCCACGTATAAGATGCTGTGACGCAGAACGCCGTCCCCATCATACATGGCATTGATATGTCCGATGTGGGTGACCGCCTTCAAGGCATCATAAGATTCTTCGTATGCAGTAATGGCATAGTCGTTAATCACATACTTGCCGGATTCATCATACTGCCTAGTGGTTCCAAAGGCTGCAGATGCGCCCGTTACCACGCAAGGCAACTTCCCTGCTGCCTCTGCCAACTGCGCATCACTGGCATCTCCTCTGACACCGCTGTATAAGGTATCGATGGCAACCACTGCCGGCTGACGCTCGGAATCCGATGCCAACTGTTCCAGGGCATTGGCCATGATACTGCGGTCCCAGGATTGGAACGGTCCATACTCCTGCAGGGCTTTCTCATCAATTCCGATGACCAGCACCTGACCGGAAGTTAATTCCTGTCGCTGGTACAAAAGATCTGCGATTCTGTTGTCGATCCAACGGAATACACCCAGCCCCGTTAGCAAAGTAATAATGGCTGCCGTCAAAGCCGCAACCCCTAATTTAATCAATCTGCGATGGGTAAAAAGCTTCATGCTTCCTCCTTCTTCCAGGCTTCGCTGTCTTTAAACATTTGCAGAATCTCGCCGTCTAACTTGCCCTCTCCAACCATGCTGTCCAAAATACTGAAGGCCTTCTCAATCGGAAGCGGCGGCTTATAAGGTCGATCCTCTGCCGTTAGGGCATCGTACACATCCAAAATGGTCAGAAGTCTCGTCTCCTTCGGAATGGTTTCTGCCGTCTCATGATTCGGATAACCACTTCCGTCCAGGAACTCATGGTGGGCAGAGGCCCATACCGGAACCATCTCGTAATCGCCTTCGAAATGCACTTCATTCAACAGGCGATGGGTATGCACTACGTGACTTTGAATAATATCACGCTCTTCCGAAGTCAGTGTTCCCTTCTGGATTAGCATGGCATGGAGCTCATCTGCATCCAAAAACGGCACTGCTTCTCCCTCGCCGTTTCGAAGCGGTATGGTCGCAGCTTCCCGGATGGCATCCATGGTCTCATTCGGTAAAAATCCGGCGGTGTTGGATTTTAAAATCAACTCCTTTGCCTCATCCATTCGCTTCTGAAGGGCATCGATTTCTTTCTTTGCTTCCGGATGTTCCAAGACCTCGATGCGATTCATAAGGGTCGCTGTCTCCACCTTATGGAGCCAGGCATCCATGCGATTGCCCAAGCGATCCGGCTTATCCATAATCTCCAAAGGGATGACCAGCTTGCCCACATCATGAAGCCAGATGCTCATGATATACGGATCAATCTCTTCCTTCGGGAATTTCCAATC
>JAGDAL010000290.1 GCA_017959525.1 Lachnospiraceae bacterium
CACTGAAGCGTTGGCGCAATCAGCGGAGTCATATCTACATCTCTAAACATACTGTCAATTATAACACAAAAAATGCCCCAAACCGAGGCGTAAAAAACTGTGAAAAATACCGATGAATACGTTGTTTTTCTACATTGACAATTTTTTATCAATGCGGTAACATGAAAATTACCATAAAAAATATTTTGAGGAGGTTCTTTCATGGGAGAATTCAATAACTTATCTTTAGAAGTCGCTGATGAGATTGCAGTGCTGAAAATTACCAGACCTGCAGCTTTGAACGCATTAAACAGCGAGACACTCGATGAATTAAACGTAGCATTGAGCGATATCGAGAAACGCGATGACATCAAGGTTGTCATCTTAACCGGCGGCGCAGATAAGAAGGGTAACGAATTCAAGTCTTTCGTAGCAGGCGCAGATATTTCCGAGATGGTGAACTTCACCGCTCCTGAGGCTAGAGCTTTTGGTATCAAGGCAAGCGAGCCATTCTTCAAGTTGATGAACATGCGTCAGGTAACCATCGCAGCTGTTAACGGCTTCGCTTTGGGCGGCGGATGCGAAATCGCTATGGCATGTGATATCCGCATCGCTTCCGAGAACGCAATCTTCGGTCAGCCGGAGTGTGGTCTTGGCATCATCCCTGGTTTCGGTGGTACACAGCGTCTTGCTCGTCTCATCGGCATGGGTCGCGCTAAGGAGTTAATCTTCACTTGCGATAACATCGATGCTGCTGAAGCTTATCGTATCGGCCTTGTAAACAAGGTAGTTCCTGCTGAGGAGTTAATCGCAACCGCTAAGGCAATGGCTGCTAAGATTGCTTCTAAGGGAAGCTACGCTGTTGCTGTAGCTAAGGCTGCAATCAACAACGGCTATGACATGGATATCAAGAACGCTGTAGAGATGGAAGCAAATCTGTTCGGTGTTGTAAATGATACACATGACAAGAAGTAAGGCATGGGCGCATTCCTTGAGAAGAGAAAAGCAGAGTTAACTGATTTCTAATTCGAATCGCTAACAAACAAAGACCACCGGCGAACCGGTGGTCTTTTTCTATGCTATTTTACAATCATACCGGTCTTACGATCAGCGAATACGCCAACCAACAGTAAGAAAATGATGCCCAGAAGCAACTGCTGCATCTGGGAGGTGAATCCCATCATAACCAATCCGGAAGAAAGAATTTTATAAATGAATACGCCGACCAGTATGTTGTAAAAATGTACCTTAGAACCGCCGTTAACGGACATTCCGCCAAGTACCAAAGCAATCATGATCTGGGTCTCCAGCTGATTACCTGCGGTAGAAGTAACGGATCCGACTTTGACGGAGTTAATGAATGCGGCCAATCCGGTGATGCAACCTGCTGCCACATAGATTAGCATCTTAGTCTTCTCAACCCGGATACCTGCATATCTGGATGCGGTCTCCCCGGCGCCGATTGCCTTCAATCTGGCGCCAAGTCCGGTGTACTGGAATACCAGGTAAACAACGACCAGAATGACGGTGGTAAAGGTGAGGTTAAACGCCAAGGTGTTGTACTTGGAAATATCCGACACCGCATAGACCGGAGATTTGGTGGTAAAGTATGCACACAAACCACGAAGCAAATACATGTTACAAATGGTAACAATGAAACTGGTGATTTTCCGTTTTACATTGAAGAAGCCATTCACCAATCCAATCAGGCCACCGGTTAACACTCCACCGATGACTGCCAGGAAAATATTAATGTTGGATAAATAACAAATTACAATGGAGCATACACCCAACATGGAGCCCTGGGAGAAATCCAATCCGCCCATGGTCATAACCAAGAATACACCGGTAGATGCAATCATTAACATGTAGGTCTGGCTCAATAAGAGCTTAATGTTATTGGCAGCAAAAATTTTGCCGTCCGTTAATACGTAAAACAATACGCAAACAATCAAAAACATAACCAAAGGGGCAACGGCTCTTACCTGTGGTCGATCCATAAAGGATATGCCCTTCATATTGATCTTCTTTTTTTCCATACAATCCCCCTTATACCATCTGTTCAATCAAGTCTTCGTCTGTCAGTTGTTCGGAGCGCAGGAACTCTCCGCGCAAGGTTCCGTCCTTCATGATCAGAATACGATCGGACATTCCCAAAAGCTCCATAATCTCTTCTGAGATCATAATGATGGATTTACCGTCCTTGCGCATCTGGTCCATTCTGGCATAGATGTCTGCCTTGACCTTAATATCGATGCCTCGGGTCGGGGAATCCAGGATAATAATATCGGAGTCCAGGCCAATCCAACGGGCCAGTACCACCTTTTGCTTGTTACCGCCGGAAAGCGCAGATGTAAACTGATGCACGCCTTCCATCTTAGTGCTCATTTCCTTTGCATACTTCTCAGCAAAGTTGTTCATATCTCGATTTCGTAAAATACGGTTGCGTTTTAGATTCTCGATGGACGGCAAGCAAATGTTATCCCGAATGGTATCGTTGATAACCAAGGACTCATTGTCTCTATCCTTGGATGCATAAGCGATGCTGTTCTTAATGGCGGTCGGAATATCCGTAATCTTGGTTCCGTCAGCCAGCTCCACACTACCGCTTCTATCATAGGATGCACCAAAGAGTGCCTTGCCCACTTCATGCATACCGCACTCGGACAATCCACCGATGCCAAGGATCTCGCCCTTGTGTAATTCCAGGGAAAAATCCTGAAGCTCTCCCGGAACCGAAACATGCTCTGCCCGCAGCACCACTTCCTTTGAAATTGGCTCGCCGTAATCCGTACGGTAAAAGTTACCGCTCATCTCGCGACCAACCATGAGTTTTCTTAAATCATCCACGGTGGTTCCTTCCGACGGAACCGTATCAATGAGGACGCCGTCTCGAAGAACGCTGATCGAATCCGACTGTTCCAACACTTCTTCCAAGTCATGAGAAATGAAGATGACACAGTTGCCCATATCGCGCATCTTCTTCATAACCTTAAACAGTTCCAATCGTCCTTCGTGTCCCAAGGCGGTTGTGGTCTCATCCACCACCAGCACCTTCGGGTTAAAATGGGTGGACTTTACAATCTCAATCAGCTTACGCTCTTCAAAATTAGAGGTATCAATGACCGCAGTGGCATCGATGTTGTTAAATCCATAGGAATCCAACAGTTCCTGTGCTTTGCGGTTCATTGCGTTCGTATGCTTAATTCCGTTGGAAATGAAATCATCCTCTTTTCCAAGGAAAATATTCTCTGCTACGGTAAGACCCGATAAGGTTCCCACTTCCTGTACGATAATGGCAACAC
>JAGDAL010000291.1 GCA_017959525.1 Lachnospiraceae bacterium
AGGCCATCAATTATATGGAAGTAGCGTCTGCGATTTTGATCGTCGTGATTATGGCCATCGGCATTACTGTTGTTTTTTCAACAACGAGAGGTATCGTGGCTCCGTTGACCCAGTTGTCGGAGGCGGCCACCAGGGTTGGTGCCGGTAACCTACAACAGCGGATTCCGGAGACGGAGGCCCAGGATGAGATTAGCATCGTGACCCGTGCCTTCAATGCCATGCTGGATTCCTTGAATCTCTACATCGATAAAGTGAGGGAAGGTGCAGAGAAGGAACAGCAGATGAAGGAGCAGGAACTTCTGATGGAGAACCACCTGAAGGAAGCACAGCTGCGGTTTTTGCAGGCACAGATTAACCCGCATTTCTTATTTAATTCCTTGAACGCCGGCGTGCAGCTTGCGGAGATGGAAGATGATGAGAAGACCGCGGTATTCTTAGGTAAGATGGCGGACTTTTTCCGCTATAATGTTAAAAAGGGAACGGAGGACGCCCGCATTGCAGAGGAGCTGTCCATCGTTGAAAACTATATCTATATCTTGAACGTACGATTCGCCGGTGAAATCATTTTTACCAAGGACGTGGATGAGGGCGCACTGAATTTCCGAATGCCAAGTATGATCTTGCAGCCATTGGTGGAGAATGCAGTGAACCACGGAATTCGTGATATGATTGGAGAAGGTTGGATTCGTCTGACCATCCAGAACGATCCGGATCGCGTGAAGATTGTGATTGAGGACAACGGCAAGGGAATGGATGCCGTACAGATTCAGAAGATTATGGAACGGGTAGAGACCATCCACGAGGACGACTCGACGGGGATTGGACTCGACAATGTTATTTCCCGTTTGTCCCTCTACTACGATGATGTGAACGTGGTAGAGATTGTAAGCCCGGGGGAGAATCAGGGCACCAAGGTAATTCTTCGATTACCGAAAAAGGAGACCTAAAAGAGATGTTTCGTGTTTTAGTTGCAGATGACGAAGGAATCATGCGTGATTCCATCAAAAATACCATACAGCAGAATTTCGGCAGTGACTGTGAGATTGCTACGGCCAAGACCGGTCGTGAGGTCATCGAGCAGGCCCAGGGATTTCATCCGGATATTGCCTTCGTGGATATCCAGATGCCGGGACTCTCGGGCATTCAGGCCATTCAGGAGATTCGCAAGTTCGATACCTCCATTGTGTTTGTCATCATTACCGCCTATGACCGCTTCGGTTATGCACAGGAAGCGGTGAATCTGGGGGTTATGGAATACGTAATGAAGCCGGTGAACAAGCAGAAGATTATCGATGTTTGTGTGCGGGCCATGCAGCAGGTGGAAGAGACGAGGAAGAAGCGCAGCGCGGATTTGAAGGTGCGTGAGAAGTTGGAAATCGTCATTCCGATGCTAGAGAGTGCTTTCATTAATAACCTGCTTCAGAAGGATGAGAGCGGAAGTTCCCGCAACTACTTAGAGATGTTGGATATTCACGATGAATACGGCTACATGGTGGTCCTAGAGTTCGGTGATACCTTTGAGAACGGTAAGCTGACCAATGCCATGGGTTCCAACGTCCGGGCGAACAAGAATTTTTCCAGTATGGTAGAAACCCTGCACGCCTTCATGGATTGTGTCGTGGGACCAATCATGGGTAACCGCATGATGCTCTATGTGCCGTTTGAACGGGAGCATCCGAGTTACGAGCAGCGTGTAGAGATGATCTCCAGAGTGCGGAACAGTATCCGCAAGATGGAGACGGATTTGGATCTGCAATTCCGTGGAGGAATCGGTAACGTCACCTCCATCGACGATATTTATATGTCTTACAAGGATGCCATTCGTGCCCTGTCCCGAAGCGACCGTCATGTGGTACATATCATGGACGTATCCGCGGCGACGGAGGAGAGCACCGGCTATCCGTTGGAGTTAGAATCCCGTCTGGTACAGCTTGGTATGAAGGCGGATTTGAATGGCGCTTTATCCTGTGGCGAGGAAATCGTGGAGTGGTTCTTAAACGCAGAGCAGTTCACCTTAGGTGATATTAAGATGCGTTTGTTGGAAATCATACTTCGTATCGAGCAAAAAGCCCAGGAGACCGGAACCCTTCGTATGGAGTTCCGACACCACTAGAATTACCTGGAGGACGTGGCCCGCATTAATAATGAGAAGGGCTTGCGGGAATGGTTCTTCGAGCAGATTCGCAAGATTTGTGATGAGATTCAGACAACCAAGGAGGAGACGTCCGACAGCGTGGTCAGTCGATCTCTTACTTATATTAAGGAACATTTTTCTGAGGAGATTACCTTGGACGATGTGGCCCGTCAGGTGGACATCAGTCCGTATTACTTCAGCAAGCTGTTCAAGCAGGAGGTTGGGGAGAACTTCATTGAGTATCTGACCCAGACCCGTATTGCCAAGGCGAAGGAATATCTGGTGAATCCGAAGTACAGCATCAAGGAAATCTGTGGCCTCTGCGGCTACAGCGATCCAAACTATTTTAGTCGAATTTTCCGCAAATACGAGGGCGTATCACCTTCCGAATATCGCGGATAACAGACAAGGGGAAAGATTATGAGAAAGGTATTGGGTAAAAAACGTTGGGGCTCTATACTGGCGGCAGCCGGCTTGTGTGTTAGCATCTTGCTAAACGGCTGCGGCAAAACGGCGGAAGCAGTGGGTAATGCGGATGCTGTGCGAGAGGATGATGAGATTGTCATCGGCATGAGTTTTGACTCATTCGTCATTGAACGATGGCTGCGGGATCGAAACGTGTTCATCTCTGCCGCAGAGAACCTTGGGGCGAAGGTTAATGTCCAGAGTGCCAACGGGGATTTACAGGAGCAGATCAATCAGATTCGCTATCTGATTAAGGAGAAGGTAGATGTCATTGTGGTCATTCCGGTGGACTGTGCGGCGTTGGCTCCGGTGATTGCGGAGGCCAAGGATGCGGGCATTAAGGTGATTAGTTATGACCGTGCCATCGTGGACGGCAATGAGGATCTCTACATTTCTTTTGATAATGAAGAAGTGGGACACCTGATGGCGTCCGAGTTGCGGGGAGCTCTTCCGGATGGCGGCAAAGTCTTCATGATTGGCGGACCGCTAACGGATGAGAACGTGAAGCAGGTGGAGAAGGGTATCAATAAGGAATTAAAAGATTCCAACCTGGAAATCGTCTACACCTATCGTTGTGAGAACTGGAATGCGGCAGAAGGCTACGATGCAGTCAAGAGCGCTCTCGTGGATTATCCGGAAGTATCTGCTGTTATGTGCGGCAATGACGATATAGCAACGCAGGTGTTCCGGGCGCTATCCGAGGAACGTTTAGCCGGCAAAGTCTTAATTACCGGACAGGACGGAGATCTGATGGCCTGCCAGCGTATCGTGCAGGGTACGCAGCTGATGACCGTGTTTAAATCTGTGGAGCAGGAGGCAACGGTGGCTGCCCAGTATGCGGTAACACTGGCCAAGGGAACGGCGGATTTAAGTAGCCTGCCTACGATAAATAATGGAAACTATGACGTTCCATATCTGGAATTGAAACCGATTTCAGTGACCAAAGAAAACATGGAAAGCGTGATAATTGCAGGCGGTTTCCACTCCGAAGAAGAGGTGTACTTCCAGAAGGAAGAGGAAACGGAAGAGGAGTAGCACACCGATAGCACAAATTAGGAAAAGACCTTTTGACTTGTTCAAAGGTCTTTTTTTATGTTCAAAAAAATATGCTATTGGTTGGCAAAAATGTAGTCCGTTGGAAATGATACGATTTGACTATCAAAAAACCAATCTTTGTATTAAGGAGGGAGAAAGCTAATATGAAGAAAAAGTTATTATCATTTTTACTGGCTACTACAATGGTAGCTACATTGGCAACCGGATGCGGGGAAGCTGCAACAGCTGATACCGGTGCTGATGAACCGGCAGCTACCACAGAGACCACTGAGGAGACTACAACAGCAAGTGGTGACCAGACCGTTGGTATCGCAATGCCAACACAGTCTCTTGAGAGATGGAACCGTGACGGTTCTTACTTGAAGGAGCAGTTCGAGAGCAAGGGATACGCTGTAGAGCTTACCTACTCTGACAACAAGATCGATCAGCAGGTTAAGGATATTGAAGGCCTTATCGCTGACGATGTTGACTTACTTGTAATCGCAGCAATCGATGGTGAGTCTTTGAGCCAGGTTCTTGCAGACGCTAAGGATGCTAACATTCCTGTTATTTCCTATGACCGTTTGATCATGAACACCGATGCAGTTAGCTACTATGTATCTTTCGATAACTACACTGTAGGTAAGTTACAGGGTGAGTTCGTAGAGAAGCAGTTAGACCTTGCTAATGCAGGCGACAAGACCTACAACATCGAGTTTACCGCAGGTGATCCTGCTGATAACAATGCCGGATTCTTCTTCAACGGTGCTTATGATGTATTGAAGAAGTACATCGATGCAGGTACATTGGTTGTTCAGTCCGGACAGACCGATTTCGATAAGGTTGCAACTCCACAGTGGGCAACTGACAAGGCTTTGAACCGTATGCAGAACATCTTAGCTTCTAACTATAGTGATGGAAAGACTAAGTTAGACGTAGCTCTTTGCTCTAACGATTCTACCGCTCTTGGTGTTACTCAGGCAATCGAGTCCGATTACTGGGGAGATGTTAAGGACGTTATCATTACCGGACAGGACGGTGACGTTGCTAACCTTGCAAACCTTGTTGATGGCAAGCAGACCATGACCGTATACAAGGCAGTAGCTAACGAGGCAGTTGCTACACTTGATCTTGGTATCGCTTTGTTAAACGGCGAGACTCCTGATGAAGGCTTAATCAGCGCTTCCGGATGGAACTTTGATTGTGCATATGACACTGAGTCTTATGACAACAACGTAGCTAAGATTCCTTCTTACTTACTGGTACCTACCGTAGTAACCAAGGACAACCTTGAGAAGGAACTTGTTGATACCGGATACTACACCTTAGATGCTAACGGATATCCACAGGCTACAAACTAGTATTTTAAAAGGGTTTACAATTTAGGTTATTTTCGGGGCGAGGCGCTCTGCCTCACCCCGATTTTTTGGAAAAAATATTCATTGGGAAATATTTATTGAGGGAACTATTTGGACTGCACTACAAAGTGAGGCAGGAGGGAATACATTGGCAGATTTTATATTGGAAATGAAAAATATTACCAAGCTTTATCCCGGTGTTAAAGCGTTGGACGATGTTAATCTCCAGGTGCAGCGCGGTGAAATACATGCGCTCGTCGGTGAAAACGGCGCAGGAAAGTCCACTCTTATGAATGTACTTTCCGGAACAATTCCATATGGGGAATACACAGGAGATATTGTTTATAACGGAGAAAAATGTACCTTTAACAACATTCATGATTCTGAGAGTAAAGGTATTGTAATTATTCATCAGGAATTGGCTTTGATTCCTGAGTTGACCATTGCTGAGAATATGTTCCTCGGAAACGAGCGTAAGAACAGCATTGGCAAGATTGACTGGGCAAAGACCTACAGTGAGGCACAGGCTCAGATGAAGCGCGTTGGTTTGAAGGAAAAATCCAACGTATTGATTAAGGATATCGGTACCGGTAAGCAGCAGCTGGTAGAAATTGCGAAGGCACTTTCTAAAGATGTTAAGCTGTTGATTCTGGATGAGCCGACATCCTCATTGAACGAAGAAGATTCCAAGATGCTTTTGGACATGCTTCTTGATTTTAAGAAGGAAGGACTTACCTCCATTATCATCACCCATAAGTTGAACGAGGTTGCGTACTGCGCGGATAACATCACGGTTCTTCGTGATG
>JAGDAL010000292.1 GCA_017959525.1 Lachnospiraceae bacterium
CAACTGAATATCGGTGAAGTTTACCACATGCAAACGGATTGGGCCTGCATACTTGGATACGATCTTCGCCAAGTCAACCACCTTCTGCTTCGCTCTCTCGGAAGTATAAGGCGGTGCATGGAAATAGGTGGCATCGATGGTAACACCACGCTTTGCAATCATATAACCTGCAACCGGGCTATCGATTCCGCCGGATAACAACAGCATAGCACGACCATTGGTACCAACCGGCATACCGCCCGGTCCCGGAATCTCCTTAGAGTAATAGTTGATACGGTCACGAATCTCTACGCGCAGTAACACGTCCGGATTGTGAACGTCGACCTTCATATCCGGGAATGCTGCTAAAATGCGCTCTCCCAACATAGCAGATAACTGCATGGATTCAATCGGATAATTCTTGCGGGCACGACGGGACTCTACCTTGAAGGTAAAGTGCTTATCCGGATACGTACGGTCCACATAAGCGATAATCTCCTCTGCCAATGCATCAAAACCATTGTCCTGGGTTAAGCAAACCGGACAAATGGCGGTAATACCAAACACATGGCTAAGAGCAGTGATAACCTCTTCCTCATCGCACTCACCCTGCGGCTCTACGAAGATACGACCCTGCGGACGGGTAACTACGAAAGTTCCGTCTACCGGCTCCAACGCATACTCAATCTGCTTCACCAGTGTCTCTTCAAAGATATGTCTGTTTTTTCCCTTTAATGCGATTTCCGCATATTTTAATAAAAAAGCGCTATTCATATTGCTCCTATCTTCTCATATACTTCTGCAACTTCGGGATCAACTCTCCCATGACCTCAACAGCATAATCTACCTGCTCCATGGTGGTGTAGATAGAAAAGCTGATACGTACAGTCGCCTCTAACAAGGCACGCTCCAAGCCAATGGCCTGCAAGGTCTTACTTGGGGATGGCTTGTTGGAAGAACATGCACTACCGGCAGACACATAAATGCCCTTATCCTCTAAAGCATGCAACAAGACTTCACTACGTACATCCTTAGCAGTGACGCTTAAGATGTGCGGTGCACCGTTTTCGGTATCTCCGTTAAAAGAAACACCTTCGATGGCAGATAGACCTTCAATCATGCGCTGTTTCAATGCCAATAAATGGGCACGATGTCCTTCGAAATCCGCAAACATCTCATCCACAGCTACGCCAAGTGCTGCAATGGCAGGTACATTCTGGGTTCCGGAACGGAAGCCATCTTCCTGTCCGCCACCTAAAATCTGTGGAGCAACCTTGACCTTCGGATTGATATAGATAAATCCGCTTCCCTTCGGTGCATGAATCTTGTGACCACTGACGGTAATCACGTCGATGCCCATCTTCTCCGGGAACAGTTCGACTTTGCCGTAGGACTGAATGGCGTCCACATGGAAAATCGCCTTCGGTGCCTTGGCATGAATCAGCTTGGCAGCCTCTGCGACCGGCTGAATGGTTCCGATTTCGTTATTCACCTGCATGATGGATACCAATACGGTGTCCTCACGTAACAGAGATTCCAACTCTTCCAAAGAGATGTATCCCTTAGCATCCACACTTAAGTAGCTGACTTCATAGCCCAACTCTTCCAAGTGCTTCATTGGATTTCCAACAGATGGATGTTCAATTGCTGTGGTAATCACATGCTTGCCTACTCTGGCATTGGCAGCCACACTACCTGCGATTGCCAAGTTATTGCCTTCGGTACCGCCGGAGATAAAATAGATGCTCTTCTCCGAAACCTTCAGGCTCTTCGCGATGGACTTACGAGCCGCCTTCATGTAGTTCTCTGCTTCCATACCCTTGTTGTGTAAGGAGGATGGATTACCATAATCATTAAGTAATACCTGCTCCATGACCTTCACCGCTGCCGGTGAGCATGGAGTGGTTGCTGAATTGTCCAAATATGCTTCCATAATTACTCCATCGGCTTACGAGCGGTAACATTCACCCACTCGCCCTGATGATTGATTTCTACAATCTCCAGGCCAGCCTTCTTCAACGTGTTTACAATAGCCTCTTCTTTGAAGTCAATGATACCGGAGGAAATAAACAGTCCGCCCGGCTTGATGCGATCCGGAATCGCCGGCATCATATCGATGATGATATCCGCAAGAATGTTGGCTACAACGATGTCATAGCACTCTCTTCCCAAGCGATTCTGTAAATCCGTATCCTGTACCAGGTTACCAACGTAGAACGCACCGTCTCCGCTGGATACATGGTTTAACTTCATATTGTCATAGGTGGACTGAATACAATCCGGATCGATATCGGTACCGGAGGTCTCCAATGCGCCAAGCTTCAATGCAGCGATGGATAGAATACCGCTACCGCAGCCCAAATCCAGCACACGGTCATCCGGCTTTAAGTACTTCTCCAACTGGCGAATGCACAGCTGTGTGGTCTCGTGCTTACCGGTTCCAAAGGATACACCCGGATCAATCTCGATTAAGATTTTATCCTTATCTTCTACCGCAACCTCTTCCCAGGTTGGCTTGATTAAGATGTTATCAATGGTAAAAGAATGGAAGAACTGTTTCCAGTTATCTCTCCAGTCCGCTTCGTCCGTCTCACCAACCGTAATCTTCAGACTACCCATATCGCAAAACGCACGATTCTTCTCTAAATCTAAGGAAATTGCCTCTAACAAAGCGGCATAATCCGTACCCTCTTCCATGTAGAAAGAAATACGGCTGATTCCCAAATCTTCCGGCAAATCCGGCTGTAACTCTTCGAAGTTACCGCCCTGTAATTCATCGTCCACCGGAACGTTATCTTCTATCTCAATAGCAGAGATTCCGTGGTCGTCTAAGACCATACCCACGATTTCTTCTGCTTCAACTGTTGTGTGAATGGTAAATTTTGTCCATTTCATAGATCCACCTCCTACGGAAAAAACTCCGCAAAACAACACATATGAAAGCCACCATATACTATCACAAAAGCCCGCTTGGTGCAAATAAAAGAGCTTCCCACAACCGTGAGAAGCCCTTGGAATTCATGGATTTATAAATCTTTTAATTTGTCCCGGAAGCCCTTTTTCTTCTTCTCCTGCTTCACCTGGGTACCACCTTCTTTTAAGGTGTTGCCACAGTTCTCGTCAAACGTACGAAGTGCCTCTTTGGCAGCTGCGTTGATAGAAGTCGGTACCTGGACAACCAAGGTAACGTACTGGTCACCACGGGTATTGGCGTTACGAAGGGACGGAACACCCTTGCCCTTTAATCGAATTCTGGTATTGGTCTGGGTACCCGGAGTTACCTCATAGGATACACGACCGTCTAAGGTCTCGATGATCACTTCTCCGCCCAATGCAGCCTGTGCAAAGGAAATCGGAGCGATGGAATATACATCATAACCGCTACGCTCGAACTTATCACTCGGAGCAACACGAACCTCAACCAACAAGTCGCCTCTTGGGCCACCGTTCAAGCCAGGTTCACCTTTCTCACGGATACGAACGCACTGACCGTTATCAATTCCGGCAGGAATGCTAACCTGAATGCGCTTCTTCTTAGCAATGTAGCCGGTTCCGCGACAATCGCTACACTTCTCTTCGATGATCTGGCCGGTACCGCCACAGTCCGGACAGGTGGTTACGTTCTGCATCATACCAAAGAGAGACTGCTGGGTAACTACGATCTTACCCTTACCACCACATTTCGGACAGGTCTTCTTAGAGGTTCCCGGCTTCGCACCGCTTCCCTTACAGGTCGGACACTCATCCTTCAATGTCAGCTCAATCTCTTTCTCACATCCGAAGACAGCCTCTTCGAACTTGATGCGGATGGAGGTACGGATGTTAGATCCCTTCATCGGGCCGTTGCTGGCACGACGTGCACCACCACCGAAGAAATCGCCGAAGATATCTCCGAAAATATCGGAGAAGTCCATGCCGGAGAAATCGAATCCACCGGCACCGCCGCCTGCACCGCCGTCGAATGCAGCATGTCCGAACTGGTCATACTGTCTTCTCTTGTCTGCATCAGACAAAACGGCATATGCCTCGCTGGCTTCCTTGAACTTAGCCTCGGCCTCTTTATCACCCGGATGCATATCCGGATGATATTTCTTAGCCAATTGACGATATGCTTTTTTCAGTGTTGCGTCGTCGGCATTGCGATCACCGCCTAAGACTTCATAATAGTCTCTTTTCTGTTCTGCCATCGTTTATTATACTTCCTTAAAATCTGCGTCTACAACGTCGTCGTTGCTAGCGCCTGCGTTAGCTCCTGCTCCCATATCAGCACCTGCAGCACCCATATCAGGGCCGGCACCTGCAGCCTGAGCTGCCTGAGCCTGCTCGTACATCTTAGCGAATACCTTCTGTGCGGACTGCTCTAACTTCTCCTGAGCTGCCTTCATAGCGGATACATCGCTCTCAGACATATCTTCTGCCTGCTGATGAGCATCAACCATATCCTTCAATGCCTTCAGGTCAGCCTCAAACTCAGTCTTATCAGCTGCATCTAACTTGTCGCCAACTTCATCCAAAGCCTTCTGGGTCTGGAACACGAAGGAATCTGCATTGTTTCTGGTATCAATTGCTTCCTTACGCTTCTTATCCTGAGCTTCGTACTCAGCAGCTTCCTTAACAGCCTTATCGATCTCTTCGTCAGACATGTTAGAACCAGCAGTAATAGTGATGTGCTGCTCCTTACCGGTTCCAAGATCATTAGCGGATACGTTAACGATACCGTTCGCATCGATATCGAAGGTTACCTCGATCTGTGGTACACCACGACG
>JAGDAL010000293.1 GCA_017959525.1 Lachnospiraceae bacterium
AATGCGGCAACGGGCGCCGAAGGATTCGCAGCCTGCGAAGCGACGGCAAAAGCAGTAGAGGAGGCTTTAGGCGTTTCCTATGAGCAGGTGGCTGTGGCATCCACGGGCGTCATTGGAATGCAGCTTCCGGTAGCGAAGTTAACTGCCGGGGTAAAGAACATGAGCGGTACCTTGGATGAATCCCTTGCAGCCGGAACCGATGCGGCCAAAGCCATTATGACCACGGATACGGTGCATAAGGAAGTGGCAGTAACCTTTACTGTTGGTGGCAAGACCGTAACTCTTGGCGGCATGAGCAAGGGCAGTGGTATGATTCATCCGAATATGTGCACCATGTTGGCATTTTTGACCACGGATGTGGCTATTGAGAAGGACCTCTTACAGGAGGCAACCTCCGCGGTGGTGGCAGATACCTTCAATATGATTACGGTAGACGGCGATACCTCCACCAACGATACGCTGCTTATTATGGCAAACGGCCTGGCCGGCAATCCGGTAATCAGCTCTCATGGGGCAGATTATGATGCCTTTGTGGAGGCGCTTGGATTCGTCTGTGAGACCTTAGCCAAGAAAATGGCGGCAGACGGCGAGGGAGCCAGCAAGCTTTTTGAAGCCACGGTAGTAAATGCCAAGTCTACAGCGGATGCAAAAGTGTTAGCCAGAGCCATTGTAGGAAGTAACCTATCCAAGGCGGCCATCTTCGGATGTGATGCCAACTTCGGTCGGTTCTTATGCGCCATGGGTTATTCCGGAGTCACCTTCCGGGAAGAGGATGTGGAACTGTTTTTCCAAAGTGCCAACGGGAAGCTACAGGTATTCGATCATGGAACGCCGGTGGATTTTGACGAGGAGGAGGCTCTTCGGATCATGAAGGCGGATGCGGTTACTGTTTATGTAGATATGCATGAAGGTGATGGAAAAGCAACCGCTTGGGGCTGTGACTTGACTTACGATTATGTTAAAATAAATGCAGATTATCGGTCATAAAGATTATCGTTCATAAGAAGAAACAGGCTTTGAAGTAGTACGTGTAAATGGGAGGGAATCTTATGTTACAGGGATTATTGAAACTGCTTGGATTTCAGAAGAACTCGAAATACGTGAGTCGATACATCCAGGATATGAATATGCGAACGTCCATCTATATGGCGTCCATTACCATTGCGGTAGAGTGCTATATGTACTTCTATATCCTGAAGAAGCGGTATTGGGATATCGGCGTGCCTTTTGACGGTGCGTTATATTTCCAACAGACGAAGAATTATATGATTCTGCTTTTAACGGGATTGTTACTGCTTTTGGTAGCAGTCTTCTACAAGAAGGAAGTAACCCAGTGGCGTGTGGCCGGATATGGTTCTTCCATTCTGTTCTGTGGAATCAGTCTGTATTTCGGTGTAGTTGTTTCTTATAACGATTATCTGGATGGCAAGCAGATTCTTGCATTTCTTACTATGTCCTTGTATGCGGCCTGCATGTTGATTTGGCGTCCGTATATTTCCCTGATTATGTTATCTGGATTGTATTATTACTTTTTCCATCAGCTGGATCTGGCGGTGGAAGGCGGTATGCGCACCGGCGACAAAGTAAACCTCTTTACCTTCTGGCTAAGCCTTACGGTAGTTGCTATCAGTATCTATCAGCAGCGACGTCAGGTAGCAGAGAAGGCGGAACACTTGGAGCTGGCCAATGCGAGATTACGTCATGTGGCAGATTATGACGAACTTACCGGAATCCACAATGCCTATTACTTCTTCGAAGCGGCAAAGTCGCTGCTCCAGGATCCGGAACTGGATCATCGGGACAAGGTTTATCTTTTTATTAACTTAGAGAACTTCAAGTACTACAATGACCGGTTCGGTTTTGGCGCCGGCAATGAGTTCTTAACGGAAGTGGCGCGCATTATGGAGACGGTCTTTGATACCGGCTTAGTAGCCCGCCAGTCCGATGATCATTTTTTGGTACTAACGGATGTAGACGGTGCGGAAGAGCAGATTGATGCCATGCGGGATGCCATTATGAATATGCAGCAGGAAGTGCGCATCGGCGTGAAGCTTGGTATTTTCTTCCCGCAGGATAAGGAGACAGATCCGCGGTACGCCATTGATAAGGCCCGCTATGCATGCTCCTTAACCAGAGACCGCTTCGATAAAGATATTTGCATCTACGATGACCGGGTAGCCAATGGCTTCCATCGTCGTCAGTATGTAGTTAATAATTTGCAGGCGGCCATTGATGCCGGATATATTCAGCCGTTCTATCAGCCGGTGGTATGGGCAGAAGACGGCACCTTATGTGGCTGTGAAGCCCTGGCCCGTTGGGTGGATCCAACCTATGGATTTTTATCCCCGGGAGACTTCATTCCGGTATTGGAAGATTATCGAGTCATCCACCAGTTGGATGCCTGCATTTTTGAATCCGTTTGCAGAGATTTGCGTCGGGCCATGGATGAGGGACGGCCGGTGGTTCCGGTATCCCTGAACTTCTCCCGGTTGGATTTCGAACTGATGGATGATGCGGTACAGATGTTGGAAGACCTGGTAGAAAAGTATCGCATTCCAAAAGACATGTTACATGTAGAGATTACGGAGAGTGCGATTTCCGAGAACTTAAAAGACATCGAAGAAGCTATGAATCGCCTACGGGAGCGGGGCTATGCATTGTGGCTGGATGACTTTGGTTCCGGTTATTCCTCTTTGAATACCCTGAAGGATTTCCAGTTTGATGTAATGAAAATCGATATGGGATTCCTTCATGGATTTGATAAGAACCCGAAGGCCAAAAGCTTACTAAACTACGTGGTTAGCCTGGCCAAGAGTATGGATATGAATTCCCTCACCGAGGGTGTGGAGACCGCAGAGCAAGCCGAGTTCTTACGGAGCGTCGGATGCGGTCGTCTGCAGGGCTATTACTACGGCAAGCCAATGTCCGTAACGGAACTGCGGGATAAGATTGCGGATGGAACCTATCGCGTCTCTGAGACGGCGTAAGGTTTTATATAAAAGGAAAAAGGAAAAGGAAAAAAAGAAAAAATGGCAACAGAGTCTATTGAACAGGTGATGGCAAAGGCGGAAGTGCTTATCGAGGCACTTCCGTACATTCAGCGATTCAATCGGAAGATTATCGTTGTAAAGTATGGCGGCAGCGCCATGTTGGATGAGGACTTAAAAAAGAGCGTCATCCAGGATGTAACCCTATTAAAACTGGTTGGATTCAAACCAATCATCGTCCACGGTGGCGGTAAGGAAATCTCCAAGTGGGTCGGCAAAGTAGGAATGGAAGCTCAGTTTGTAAATGGGCTTCGTGTCACAGACGAAGACACCATGGAAGTGGCAGAGATGGTGCTTAACAAGGTAAATAAGTCCCTTGTCTCCATGGTACAGGAACTTGGCGTTGCTTCCGTTGGAATCAGCGGTAAGGATGGCGGCCTTCTGAAGGTAAAAAAGAAATACTCCGACGGTCAGGATATTGGATACGTAGGTGAAGTAACCGAAGTGAATCCGAAGATTTTGCATGATCTTTTGGAACGGGATTTCCTTCCGATTGTCTGTCCGACGGGATTGGATGATGAATTTCATACCTATAACATCAATGCAGATGATGCTGCTTGTGCAATCGCCAAGGCTGTGGCTGCAGAGAAGCTGGCGTTTTTAACGGACATTGAAGGCGTGTTAAAGGACCCTTCCGATAAGGGAACCTTGATTTCCGAGTTGACCTTATCTGAGGCGCGGTCATTAATTGATGCGGGATTCATCGGCGGCGGTATGCTTCCGAAGTTGAATAACTGCATCGATGCCATCGAAGAGGGTGTCTCCCGGGTGCATATCCTGGACGGACGGATTGCCCATTGTCTCTTGTTGGAAATCTTTACCAATCGCGGTATTGGTACGGCTATCTTGAAGGACGAAGATACCAGATACTACAACGGGGAGGCATAAGCGATGACGAAGCAAGACTATATCACAGAAGCCGAAGCTCACTTGTTCCATGTCTATAACCGTTTCCCGGTGGTCTTCGATCATGGAGAGGGCGTGTATTTGTACGATACGGATGGCAAGGATTATCTGGATTTTGCCTCCGGCATCGGCGTCATGGCCTTCGGCTATGGAAACAAGGAATATGAGCAGGCCCTAAATGAACAGATCGGTAAAATCCTGCACACCTCCAATCTATATTACCACCCGCCACTCTTAGAAGCCGGTAAGAAGCTATGCCGGGTTTCCCAAATGGATAAGGCCTTTTTTACCAACAGTGGTGCAGAGGCCATCGAAGGCGCCATTAAGGTGGCAAAAAAGTATGCGTATCGTCGGGATGGACATGCAGGCCATGAAGTGATTGCCATGGAGCATTCCTTCCATGGTCGTACAGTAGGAGCTTTGTCGGTAACGGGAACGGCCCATTACAGAGAACCATTCTATCCGTTAATGGATGGCGTTGTATTTGCAACATTTAATGACCTGGATAGTGTGAAGGAGAAGGTAACGGAACAGACCTGCGCCATTCTCTTAGAACCGCTGCAGGGCGAGGGCGGTATCTATCCGGCCACCAAGGAATTCTTAGAGGGCTTACGTCAGCTGTGTGATGAGAAAGATATCCTGCTGATTTTTGATGAGATTCAGTGCGGTATGGGACGGACCGGTGCTATGTAT
>JAGDAL010000294.1 GCA_017959525.1 Lachnospiraceae bacterium
CCATCTCAGCCAAT
Organism: Lachnospiraceae bacterium; assembly: GCA_017959525.1. Lineage (GTDB taxonomy): Bacteria > Bacillota > Clostridia > Lachnospirales > Lachnospiraceae > XBD2001. The sequence goes on from JAGDAL010000294.1 coordinate 15, forward strand.
AACTGGTTCAAGGTCTGTTCACGCTCATCGTTGCCGCCACCGAATCTGGTATCACGGCTCTTACCGATGGCATCAATCTCATCGATGAAAATAATACAAGGCGCTGCCTTCTGAGCTTCCTTAAACAAATCGAGGACAAGGGATGCACCCACGCCGACGAACATCTCTACGAAATCGGATCCGGCTAAGGAGAAGAACGGAACACCTGCTTCTCCTGCAACTGCCTTGGCAAGCAAGGTCTTACCGGTTCCGGGAGGGCCTACAAGTAAGGCACCCTTCGGCAACTTCGCACCAATCTTGGAATACTTCCGTGGATTGTGAAGGAAATCAACCACTTCCTGCAGAGACTCCTTCGCCTCGTCCTGTCCGGCAACATCCTTAAAAGTCACACCGGTGGACTTCTCTACGTAAACCTTGGCATTGCTCTTACCAACACCCATGGCTCCGCCGCCCATACGACGCATCAAAAGGCCGAAAATAATCCATAGGATTGCCAGCGGAACTACCAGGCTTAAAATGTTATAGATCAAGGAAGTGGTGCTGTCGGAATTGCCACGGCTAATCTCCACGCCCTTGTCCTTCAATGTCTTAATCAAATCCTCATCAGAGATGTAACCGGTATGATAGGTCACTTCCATCTTCTGGCCGGTGCTCTTGTAGTAAGCTTCCTGAACCTTCTTATCTTCGTCTGATGCGGAAAAATTCGAGTCTTCCTTCAGGGTAATCTCAATCTGATTGCCGTCGAACTCTACGGACTTCACCTGCTCATCCTCTACCAACTCCCAGAACTGGGTGTAGGTGATTTCCTGACGGGTAGAACCTCCGGCGGTATTGTACACATAACTAGTCACAAACAGCGCAATCAGTGAAAACAGTACGAACAGAAGAATCGGCTGGCGAAACTTATTGTTCTTATCGTTCTTTCCCTGACCATTTTGATTCTGATCGTTTTCGTTCATAATATCCTCCAAACAACGCGAACCTCTCGGGAAAACAAAGAGGGCGTGTGCTTCATTTCTAGACTTTTTTACATAGTGACATTATAAAAAACCTAGATTTTAAAAGCAATAGCACCACCTACAGTTTCATTTTCTTTTCACAATTCGTTTAGAAATTCTTTAGAATTCATTGCAAACAATTTAAAAAGACACCGGCCGAAATCGACCGATGTCTTCGTTGCGTTTGTTATTTTGAAAGAATCGCCTGGTCGTTGGTGAATTCCTCACCGGAAACCTCTTCGAACTTGTGTAATAAGTCCTCGATGGTCAGGCGCTTCTTCTCCTCTCCCCTGATATCCAAGATGATGCGGCCCTCGTCCATCATAATGAGACGGTTGCCGTGAGCGATGGCATCACGCATGTTGTGGGTAACCATCATGGTGGTCAATCCGTGCTCTTCTACGATGCGGTCGGTGGTTGCAAGCACCTTGGCTGCGGTCTTCGGATCTAAGGCTGCGGTATGCTCATCCAATAACAGCATCTTCGGCTTCTGTAAGGTTGCCATCAGAAGGGTCAATGCCTGACGCTGTCCGCCGGATAAAAGTCCCACTTTTGCGGTCATACGCTCTTCTAACCCTAAGTCCAAGGACTGCAATAATTTCTTATACTCCTGTCGTTCTGCAGCGGTGATGCCCCAGCCCCACAAACGAAGCTTCCCACGACGGGCAGCAAGCGCTAAGTTCTCATCAATCTGCATATCTGCTGCAGTACCTGTCATCGGATCCTGGAATACACGTCCCAAGTACTTGGCGCGGCGGAACTCACACAGTCCGGTGACATTCACATCGTCAAAATAGATGCTTCCCTCATCCACCGGCCAAACGCCTGCAATCGCATTCAACAGTGTGGACTTGCCTGCGCCGTTACCACCGATGACCGTTACGAAATCCCCGTCCTCCAATGTGAGGCTGACACCGTTCAGTGCCCGCTTCTCATTGATGGTTCCCGGGTTAAATGTCTTGTAAATATTTTTAATCTGAATCATAAATCATCCGCCCCTCTCCGGCCAGCTTTCCGGAAGGAACTGCTTGCCTTGCCTTTCAAATATGGAACTGCCAAGAATGCAGCCACAATGAGGGCCGTGAATAATTTCAGACCGTCGGTCGGAACTCGTAACCAAGAAATGAATCCCATCACCATATAGTAAATCACACCGCCGATGATGACGAACACCAGACGCAGCATGAAGTTCGTACGCTTGCGAAACAGAGTATGGCAAGCCACTTCTCCGATGATAACCGCTGCCAAACCAATAACAATGGCGCCACGGCCCATACCTACATCGGTAAATCCATTCAGCTGTGCCATCAAAGAACCGGCCAGCGCAACCATGCCGTTGCTCAGTGCAAGTGCAATGACTTTCATCAGGCCAATGTTGATTCCCTGGGCGCGGCTCATGGCCGGATTGTTGCCGGTGGCACGAATGGCACTACCTTGTGCAGTACCGAAGTACCAATACATGACGCCGATGATTACTGCCGCAATGATAATCTCCATGACAATGCTGATGCTAACGGCCAGCATGGAAACACAGAGACTGTACTTGCCTACGCCAATGGACTTATTAGCGCCGCCCAATAAAAAGATATTCACGGAATACAGCGCCAACTGCATCAGAATACCGGAGAGAATATCCGGAATGCCAAGCAGGGTATGGAGTAAACCGGTGCATAGTCCGGCTGCCAAACCTGCGGCAAACGCAGCTGCCATAGCTACCGGATACGGAACTCCGGAGGTAATCAATACCACGCATACAGCGCCGCCGGTAGCAAAAGATCCGTCTACCGTCAAATCTGCAAAATTCAAAATACGAAAGGTGAGATATACTCCCAAAGCCATGATGCCCCAGATAATTCCGATGGCAACATCGCCGGGCATACGATTCAATAATGATACGAGTGTCATGTGCCTCTTACTCCTCGGTCTTTATTTCTGCGTAGTCGGAAGGAATCTTAATGCCGAAGGTCTCTGCCAAAGTCGCATTGTACTCCTTCTTTACTTCGTCTACATACTTAATATCCATGGTTGCAGGATCTGCCTTGTTTACAAGGATCTCATACGCCATCTCACCTGCGAGATATCCTACATCATAGTAGCTGATGGTTAAGGTTGCTACACCACAAGCCTTGCAGATACCCTCTTCGCCTGCTAATACCGGAACACCTGCAGGAGTTACAACTCCACCGATCAACTCTGCACAGCTTGCAGCAGTATTGTCGGTAGGAATATAGAGTACATCGCTGTCTGCGCAAGCAGTCTGGGTAACGGTAGCAACGTCATTGGTATCAGAGAATGTGAAAGAAGTTACGGTATAACCAAGCTTCTCCAATTCCTCTGTCATAACCTTGGCCTGATACTTGGAGTTCGCCTCAGCGGAGCAGTACAAAATACCAACCTTCTTCGCATCCGGGAACAGTTCCTTCATCATCGCAGCCTGCTGATCCAAAGGTGCCAAATCGGAAACACCGGTGGCATTGCTGCCGGTTGCTCCGGTCCAATCCTCGGTCGCAATATCCAGTGCAACTGCATAATCGGTAACAGATGTGCCGACTACCGGAATCGTCGTAGTTCCGGAAACAGCAGCCTGTAATGCAGGAGTTGCATTGGCCATAATCAAATCATATTCGCTGGAAACAAATCCATTCACAATGGTATTACAATTGGCAGAATCGCCGGAAGCATTCTGAACATCGAATTCCACCTGATCGCCCAACTTGTCACGCAAGGCATCCTGGAATCCTTCTGTGGCCAGATCCAATGCCGGATGCTGTACCAACTGAACGACACCTACGGTATATTTCTCCGGTGCTTCATCCACCGTCTGCTCTTCTACCTCTGTTTCGGTAGTGTCCGCGGTTGTCTGTTGAGATGCATCTACACCACATCCGGTGATGCCCATCACCAGCATAGATGCACAGAGTAAGCCTGTCAGTAATCTTTTTTTCATCCTTTTTCTCCTTTTACTTTTTCTTTTTTTCTTTTCCCTAAAGTCAAAAAACTTTCCTTGACTATAGCACTTTAAACCCTTAAAGTCAAAAAGAAAAGACCGCAAAATCGCGGTCTTTCGTCATTTATAAAACTCTTAAATTCTTCAGGGATACGTCTAAGATCGGAGAGGAATGTGTTAAGGCTCCGGAGGATACATAATCCACACCGATATCGGTGATGGCCTTCACGTTCTCCTTGGTGATGTTACCGGAACACTCGGTCTCGGCACGGCCGTCAATGTAAGCAACGGCTTCTGCCATCTGCTCGTGACTCATGTTATCCAACATAATGATATCTGCGCCGGCTTCTACCGCCTCGCGAACCATGTCCATATTTTCTACTTCTACTTCAATCTTACGAACGAACGGTGCATAAGCCTTAGCTGCAAGAACTGCTTCCTTGACACCGCCTGCTGCATCGATGTGATTATCCTTCAGCAGCACGCCGTCGGATAAGTTGTAACGATGGTTGTATCCGCCGCCAACGGTCACTGCATATTTCTCGAAGATGCGGTTGTTTGGGGTGGTCTTACGGGTATCCAACAATTTGGTCTTGGTTCCTTCCAACAAGTCTGCCACACCTCTGGTGTAGGTTGCAATACCACTCATGCGCTGTAAGTAATTCAACGCCGTACGCTCTCCGGATAACAACACGCGGATGTCACCGGTGACCTTGGCTAAGAGCTGCTTGTTCTTCACTGCATCTCCGTCCTTGGCATAGAACTCTACCTTGGTCTCCGGGTCCAGCAACTGGAAGGTACGCTCGAATACCTGTAATCCGGCGATGATTCCGTCCTGCTTACAAATCAACTCTACGGTACCCAGCTTCTTCTCCGGCATCACCGCATTGGTGGTCACGTCCTCGCTGGAAATATCTTCTCTTAAGGCCTGCAGAATCAACGGATCTGCATTCAGCTTCAGTGTAATGTCTGTCATATTCTTCTCCTTACTCAGCATCCAGACGATGAATCTCGTCCCAAATCAGCTGCTTGTTCTCTTCGGCAAACTCCTCCAAATGATCGATGCGTGCCACAATGTGATATACCTTCTGTAACTCTTCCAAGGATAAGTTCAAGGTATCTTCGAATCTGGAAGCACGTGTTCCGTCATGATCGGTGTCCATGGCCGTCATACGAAGGGCTGCATTTTTTGCAAAAACCAG
>JAGDAL010000295.1 GCA_017959525.1 Lachnospiraceae bacterium
AAAGCAGGGCTATTCGCCCTGCTTAAATTGATTACAGATTTAATCGTCTCCGCCTTGAACATTTACTTCATGCTTACATGTATAGGTGATTCCAGTAATATCAAGTCCTTTTGTGGTCGCTTCATCCAAAGATTTCACCCATACCTTAAAAGTAACAGCATCACCAGATTTGTAGGCATCTGCCAGGAGTGTGCGGGATACAGATACAGTATTACCACTGAAAGAAGTAGTAAACTCTGAGTACGCATCGGATACTGTAGAATTCAGTGTGAAGACATAATCTACATTGCTGCTGATATGAAGTACATCTGAAGAGTGAATGGCGCGGATTTCAAAAACATGATGAGAACCATTCCAATCTTGTGTAGTAACTTGGGTTACTGTCCAACAATCGGTGCTGCCGGCATCTCCACTTGCTGCAAATACGCCTTCTGCCAAATCTTCATTTTCAATTACTAATGGTTTTTCATAAGTCTTTGTCATATTGTTTCCCCCTAATTCGTTGTAGATATTTATACTCGTGTCAATACATTGACACACCTTTATTTTAGCCCTGTGAAAAAGCTGCGTCAATCCCATAACTACGGGTTTTTGCATCTTTCAGCAGACAATTTTGTTGGAAATCTAACTTTTGGTTTCACGGCCGTTTCCTGTTATAATGAATGCATATTACAGAATTTGTAGGGGAGAATGACTAACATGGATTTGGTATCTGTAATTATACCGGCTTACAACGTAGAAGCGACCATTGCCGACTGCATTGGCAGTGTAACTTCGCAAGACTATCAGAACATTGAGATTATTGTAATTAACGATGGTTCTTCGGATCGAACGGAAGACATCGTGATGCAGTTGGCCAAGGAGGATTCCAGGATTCGCCTTCTTACCACACCAAACGGTGGCGTCAGTCACGCCAGGAACACGGGCCTTTCTCTGGCAGAGGGGGAGTACCTGATGTTTGTGGATGCGGATGATCTGCTCTTGGATCATGCCATCAGCCGACTGGTGAAGGCCCAGGATGAAGTGAATGCAGACCTGGTGGTGGCGTCTTATATATTGGTGAATGCCACCACAGGCGAAGAGCATACCGTTCATCTGACGGAGCAGAGGCGTATCACCAAGGAAGAAGCGCACGCCTTCTTTTTGACGGAAGGATTGAACCTATCCCAGCCATGGGGCAAGCTCTATCGGAGGGAGTTATTCGATGGGGTACGTTATCCCATTGGCAAGTTGTATGAGGATATTTCTGTGATTGCATCCTTGGTGGAAGGAACGGAGAGCGTTCGCATTCTGGATGCGCCGGTGATTTCCTATCGGCAGTCTCTGCAGAGTATTTCCCATACCACCAATATCGAGCGGCAGATGGATGGGCTACAAGCGCGCAGAGACAACTACGTTTTTTATTCCATTTATTATCCTACGTTGAAGGGTTTGGCGGCCGATGCGACGGTGTACTACGGCTATTACTTGCTTGGCAGGATCGTAAATGCAGGCCTTCGGGAGAACCGGGAGTATTATGAGAAGACCTGTGAGATGATCCGCGAGAGCCTGTCGGATGCATCCTTGCGCGGTTTCTTTATGAAGACTGCAACCTTTATTTTTATGATTTCACCGCGGTTGTTGGCACAGCTATGCGATCGTTTTTCCAAGAGTAAAAATGGAGTATAGGTGCTTTCTACATCTGTGTAGAAATGATAGAATAAAGAAAAGAATATAGCGAGGTAACCTATGAAAGTTCGCAAAGAGTATATGATTAAGGAAGTTGAGGGGAAATCGTATCTGTTGCCGTACGGACAGGGAATTGCGCTACATTTTAACGGAACAGCACTGGATGAGGATGGAGTCTTCTTATGGGAGTTCATCCGTCAGGGATATGATGAGGCGGCATGTGCGGCGGAATTAGCCAAGCACCGCGGCGTTTCGGCAGATTCCGAAGAGGTGCTAAGTACCGTTAGAGACTTTTTTCAGATACTAGAGAATTTGGATATCATTAACCGACGGAAGCAACATTTGATTGGTCCGTTGGCGGATTATGATGTCTTCGAAATTGCCGGATTGCGTGTGATGTACAACGGACCAAGGGAGTATATTGCTCCGGAGCTGCAGTTGTACCGTGTGAAGAGTACCATGGAACCGGTGAACTTAGAAGATATATCGGAGCAAGAACGTGCCAGCATGCAACGGGTGGAGATTGTCATGTCCATGCCGCATCTGATGGGCGTAGGAGAGCTACTTACCCGTACCCACAAGGTGATTGTGTATGCGGATGATCGGCACTACTATTATTTGTTCCCGTATAACAAGAGCCTGCGTGAGATGCGGGTACGTAAGGATGGATCCAAGGCAGTTCTTTTCATTTCCGATATGAATCTGCCGGATGAGGAGATTACGGCGGAAGTATACGAAGCCATGCATCAGAGCTTTTTGATTCTGGCATTTGCCCATGGCAAGTTTGCGTTTACCTCCTGGTCCTTACAGTATCAGAACAAGGGATACTTGTTTGTCTCTTCCGACGGGACCAATTGGAGAGAACTGACGGAACGTCTGGCGGATTTGTCCGAGGTGATGCGGTGCAATCATCGTACCAGCCTCTTAGAGATTGACGGCGACCATGTGAATATGTGGAATATTCCGTGGGGCAGCTTCTTAGATGAAGATGTGAATCGTCCGTTGCAGCTTGGCGGTGTGATTAGTATCCGTCAGTCTGCTACCAACCATATGTCCGCACGCTCTACCAGCGACTGCATTCTCTTTGCGACCATGGGAATGGAATCTCCCATGTACTCCAGAGAATTGACAGAGGGCAATATTGATTTTGTGACTAAGGTGAACCGGTATGTGCCGATTTGGCGCATTCACTGCAACCAGACCAATGAGGCCATTGAATATATTAAGTCCGTCATTGATGCGGGCGATAGGAATTAGGCATATTAGAACATGAGAACCATTGATGAACAACTGAAGTCCGGCAATCTGAAACCGGCATATTTACTATACGGAGATGAGGATTACCTGAAGCAGTTATATCGCAAGCGCCTCTTATCCGCCACCGTCAAAGAAGGGGATACCATGAATTACATGACCTTCGAAGGCAGTGGAATCAATGAACATGAGATTATTGATTTTGCGGATACCATGCCGTTCTTCGCGGACTGGCGTGTGGTCTATGTGGAAAACAGCGGCTTTTTCAATCGCTCCGTGGATGACTTGGCAGATTATTTTTCCAAGATGTCTGAGACGGCGTTCTTGGTGTTTGTTGAGAGCAAGATTGATAAGCGTAGCCGTACCTACAAGGAATTTGCCAAGGTAGGAGAGGTTGTAGAACTGAACTTCCCGGAAGAGAAGGAACTACAGGCTTGGGTTGGCGGTCGTGTGAAGCGTGCCGGCAAGCAGATTACCATGGATGCCTGGGAGGAATTCCGCAATCGTTGTTCCACCAACATGGAGAATATGGACCGGGAATTAGAGAAGCTGTTGGATTACTGTGCCGACAAGCCGGCCATCTCCAGACAGGACGTGCGGGAGATCTGCATCGACTCTTCGGAAGAGCGCATGTTTATCCAGGTGGACGGAATCGGAGAGAAGAATCCCCGGAAGGCTATGCTGGCATATCAGGATATGTTGGAGCACAAGGTGGCACCGCTGTATATCCTTGCTTCCTTAGAAGGACAGTTCCGTTCGATTCTACAGACCAAGAGTTACTTGGAACAGGGCATGAAGAAAAATGAAATCCAGAAGGTGATGGGCCTTCGTTACAATTTCTTCGTCGATAAGTATCAGAAAATGGCAAAGAACTTCTCTACCGGACAGTTGGAGCGCATCTTAATTGAATGTGCATCTACCGATGAGCAGGTGAAGAGCGGTAAGCTGGACGCCAGCGTGGGAGTGGAGATGTTATTGCTGAAGTATAGTAAGTAAGCAATCCGATGTCACTAAGCGCATCTGCGCACTTCGTGCTTGATTTGCTAAGTGTCCCTGTATGGCTTCGCACTCCGATGCCACTAATCTCGCCCGCGCCCTTTGGGCTTAGCTCGCTAAGTGGCCCTGTATGGCTAATTCTAAGAAATCATAGATTTCTTGAATTAGCACAAAAAAAACACCAGTATGACGGTACTGGTGTTTTTCATATTCATGAATATTTAATATTTAAAGAATTAAGCAATCTTTGCTACAGCCTTAGCAAGACGGGAAATCTTACGAGAAGCGTTGTTCTTATGGTAAACACCCTTAGTAGCTGCCATCTCGATCTTCTTGGTAGCAAGAACTAATGCTTCTTCAGCAGCTGCCTTATCGTTATTAGCAACAGCAGCCTCTACCTTCTTAATGCAAGTCTTAACTTCGGACTTGATTGCTTTGTTACGCTCAGTCTTAGTAGCAGTAACAAGAATTCTCTTCTTTGCAGATTTAATATTAGCCAACTTCGTACACCTCCAATGTAATGATTTAACTATATATAGCGATTACATTGTAGCCGGACACGGACAGTTCAATGTAAACATACCTTGATATAATAATCGAATAATTCCCCTCTGTCAATGGGTTTTGCCTATTTTTTGCCTCAAATCCCCAAATCCTCTTGTGGAAGAGTCTTTTCCTATGCTAATATAAGGAACGTAAATTTGGAGGTAATTATGGCAATCGACCAGAGTAAAGTTCGTAACTTTTGTATTATAGCACATATTGACCACGGCAAGTCTACCTTGGCCGATCGTCTGATTGAGAAGACCGGACTTCTGACCGAGCGTGAGATGCAGGCCCAGGTCTTGGATAATATGGAATTGGAGCGCGAGAGAGGCATTACCATTAAGTCTCAGGCGGTTCGTTTGATTCATCACACAGAGGATGGAGAAGAGTACATTTTCAACTTGATTGATACTCCGGGCCACGTGGATTTTAACTATGAGGTATCCCGAAGCTTAGCGGCCTGTGACGGTGCGATTCTTGTCGTTGATGCAGCACAGGGTATAGAGGCACAGACTCTGGCGAATGTGTATCTGGCATTGGATCATGACTTGGAGGTTCTTCCGGTCATTAATAAGGTAGATCTTCCGAGCGCGGATCCGGAGCGTGTCATTAACGAAATCGAAGACGTCATTGGTTTGGAAGCACAGGATGCTCCACAGATTTCGGCGAAGACCGGATTGAATGTGGAAGAGGTGTTGAAGCAGGTCATTGAGAAGTTACCTGCACCAACCGGAGATCCGAATGCACCATTGCAGGCTTTGATTTTTGACTCTTTATATGATGCTTATCGCGGCGTTATCGTATTCTGCCGTGTGAAGGAAGGTACCTTGAAGGCCGGCGATACGGTTCGCATGATGGCAACCGGAGCTACCTTCGATGTAGTAGAAGTGGGATATTTCGGTGCGGGACAGTTCATTGCCTGTGACGAGTTATCTGCCGGTATGGTTGGTTACATGACCGCCAGCATCAAGAACGTGAAGGATACCCGTGTGGGTGATACCATTACCCATGTGAAGAACCCTTGTGCAGAGGCACTTCCGGGATATAAGAAGGTCAATCCGATGGTATACTGCGGTCTCTATCCTGCAGATGGAGCCAAGTATCCGGACTTGCGTGATGCCTTAGAAAAGTTACAGCTGAATGATGCAGCATTGCAGTACGAGCCGGAGACTTCCATTGCGTTGGGCTTTGGTTTCCGTTGCGGATTCTTAGGACTGTTACATTTGGATGTGATCCAGGAACGTTTGGAGCGTGAGTACAACCTGGATTTGGTAACCACCGCACCGGGCGTTGTTTACCGTGTGTATAAGACGGACGGCACCATGATTGAGTTGACCAATCCGTCCAACCT
>JAGDAL010000296.1 GCA_017959525.1 Lachnospiraceae bacterium
GAGGAATTGATTACAACCAAGAGAGGAATGGGGTACATCGTTGAAGAAGTATAGTTTTTGGGAAAGCCAGCGATGCCTCCTGTTGCCGGCGATTGGCAGCATTGCGGTATCGATTGGAATTTGTTCGATTTACAACATTTGGTTGGAGTACACCATTTACATTGTTACCTTTCTTCTAATCTTCTGGGGACTGGCGATTTTCTTTTCCTGGCATGGATACAAGCGTAGGGAGCAGCAGTGGGAACAGTATTGTGCAGAAGAATTGAAGCGTCAGTCTGCGAATGACTTATGGGAAGCCAGAGAGATGGTGCGACAGCAGGCGGACTTCTTTGGCTTGTGGTCACATCAGATTAAGACGCCCATTGCAGCGATGCATGTGCTCTTTGAGGGAGCCGGGGAGGATACCGGTGCCTATCGACAGGAACTGTTTCGCATTGAGCGTTACGTGGAGATGGCGTTACAGTATCTGCGCTTTGATAGCATGAACAACGACTTGGTATTGGCATCTTGTGAACTGGAACCTCTGGTCAAGCAGCTGGTGAAAAAATACGCGCCGCAGTTCATCCATCGCCATCTGTCGGTGGAGTTTGAGAATCTACAGCAGGTGATTCTGACGGATGAGAAGTGGTTTGCGTTTGTATTGGAGCAGATCTTATCCAATGCGATCAAGTATACGACGACCGGCGGAATCCGCATCGAGGCAAGAGATTGTGTAGATGGAATCGAGGTTGGTGTGATAGATACCGGCATCGGTATTCGTGCTGAGGATTTGCCTCGGATTTTTGAAAAAGGTTATACCGGATATAACGGACGAATGGACAAGAAAGCAAGCGGCTTGGGATTATATCTGTGTAAGGGGATTTGTGATAAGTTGGGCCATGGATTGCGGGTGCAATCCACAGAAGGACAGGGGACCGAAGTCTGGGTGCTGTGTAACCGGAAGGATGTCTCAAATACAGACCTTACAAAAATGTAAGTTTCGCAGATAGGATTGTAAGCCAATCAAATGGTTACGCAATCCTATTTTTTATATAGTGTTGTCATACAAAGCAAGGAGGAAAACAAATATGGCTTTATTAGAGGTAAATCACGTACAGAAAATATATAAAACACGCTTTGGTGGCAACGAGGTGATGGCATTAAAGGATGTACACTTCTCCGTAGAGAAGGGAGAGTTCGTAGCAATCATGGGCGAGTCCGGAAGCGGTAAGACAACCCTTCTTAACATCATGGCAGCGTTAGATGTTCCAACCCAGGGAAGTGTCACCATTGATGGCAAGGACTTATCCAAGTTGAAGGATAGCGAGCGTACCCTTTACCGTCGTAACAACTTGGGATTTATCTTCCAGGATTTCAACTTATTAGACAACTTCTCATTGGAAGATAACATTCTTCTTCCGTTGGTATTGGCCGGCGAGAAGTATGATGCGATGAAGGCCAAGATGATGCCAATCGTAAAGAGCCTTGGGATCGAAAGCTTGATTGCGAAGTATCCGTATGAAGTGTCCGGTGGACAGAAGCAGCGCGTAGCAATTGCAAGATCCTTAATTACCAACCCAAAGATTCTCTTGGCAGATGAGCCGACCGGTGCATTGGATTCTAAGTCTTCCACCAATTTGCTCCGCCAGTTGCGGGATATTAACAAGCAGGGACAGACCATTCTGATGGTCACCCATAGTAATGTGGCAGCAAGTTATGCAGACCGTGTCATGTTCATTAAGGACGGTGAAGTGTTCCACCAGATTTATAAGGGGGACATGAAGCGGGATGAGATGTTAGACAAGATTTGCGATGCGGTCACCGTATTGATGAGAGGGGGAGACGACAGTGAACAGTAAGTTGATCTTTCGCCTGATTCGAAGAAGTATGGAAAAAAGCCGACATATCCGGATTCCCTTCTTTTTGGTAGGAACCTTTTCCTTAATGGTGTTTTATATTATTGCATCTTTGGGATTCGGTGATTTCTGGGTAAGAGACGGGCATGAAATCTTCTACGGTGCCAACCAGCTGGCTGTGATTCTATGGCTTGCCAGCGTCATTATTGCAATTGTATCTGCCATCCTGATACTCTATGCCAATGTATTTATTATGAAGGATCGACGGAGAGAAATCGGTCTCTATGGCATTTTGGGATTAACCAAAAAGAGTATCGTAATCATGCTGTTCTATGAGACGATTATGCATATTGTAGTTTGCTTAGGTGGTGGCTTAGCGCTTGGAACACTTTTGAATAAGCTGATGCTTCTGACGCTTTATAAACTGGTGGGACAGCCTCCGGTGCAGGGATTTTTCTTTTCTCCACTGGCATTCCTATATACTGTAATTCTTGGAATGGGCATTTATCTTGTATGTTTGATTTACAACATTGCATCTGTTCGCTTAAGTAAGCCGGTGGAACTGTTACACAGCAATCAGATGGGCGAGCGAGAGCCAAAAGTAAAGTGGATTAGCTTAGTATTTGGTCTGCTTTGCACTGCAGGTGGATATTATATGGCACTCTCCTGCAAGAGTACCTTTAATGCCATTGTCATCATGTTTTTGGCGATTATTTTGGTGATTGCAGGGACCTACGCTCTTTTTACCAGCGGAACGATAGCTATTTTGAAGGCAATTAAGAAAAACAAGAAACGTTATTATCAGACCAGGAATTTCGTCAGCGTATCGAATCTGATGTATCGAATGAAGCATAATGCAGCAGGTTTAGCATCCATTTGCGTGTTGTCTTCCGGTGTGATTCTGTTGATCAGTTGTGTGGCTTCCCTGGTAGCACTTGGCGCACAGAATGTTGAAATGATATGCCCGCGGGACGTGATGATTCGCTATTCTACAGAGGATCCGGAGTTAACTGCGCAAGTGGAAGATATTATCAATGGATTTGATGATGTGGATGTGTTGGATTACAGTGGCGTTTCCTTTTTCCCAACCACCTGGATGCACACGGAAGATATGGAGGATAATGTCTTTGCATACACGAATCCGGATGAGAATCGTCAGTTCGAAACCTGGATACCCACCTATATTATGACGGAAGAGGCTTATAATGTCCGTGCGCCACAACCGATACATGTAAAAGCCGGGGAGATTTATGTATATGATACTAGGGAAAAGCATTACAGTGAGTTGTCTGTTTCAGGGAATACATATACGGTAGCAGGTGAACCGGACGAAGATACGGTGCGTGCAGTTAGCGATAATACCATGATGCTGTTTCGTATGCTGTATATTGTGGTTCCGGATGAGGATGCAGCCATTCAGATGTTGCAGAGCGATCCGAACTGGAATCCGGCAGAGGCGAATCTTCGCAGCTATCAAAGCGTATTCGATGTAGACGGTAAGTTAACAGATGCTCAGCTAAGAGAAATCAACGGAGCCTTCGACTCTTTCGAGACTTATGTGAATGTACAAATCAAGCAGGAATATGAGACGTATTTCATGAGTTTGTACGGCGGCGTTTTGTTTGTTGGTGTATTTTTAGCATTAATCTTTTTGATGGCAACGGTACTGATTATTTACTACAAGCAGATGTCAGAAGGATTTGAGGACCACCATCGCTACCAGATTTTGAAAAAAGTAGGATTAACGGAAAAAGAAGTACGAAAGACCATTAACCGACAGGTAATGATTCTCTTCTTCCTTCCTCTTTTGGTGGCATCCATTCACATTTGTGTGGCAAGCCATATTATCCGGTTGTTTATGAATGTGATTCTGTATCTGGAGCCGGTAACTTTCTATCTGGCCATTGCAGGCTCTATTGCATCCTTTGCTCTGGTTTACTGCTTCGTATATAAGCTGACTTCCGGTCAGTATTTCAAGATTGTAGATGCTGCAGAGCATACAGTATAGTTGTGTGAATAGAATTAAAGCCATAAGTGAAAATATAGATGTATGGAAGTGGGTGCACGTAGCGCCCACTTTTCTTATTTGCCGTGATATAATAACATTACCTAGTATGTTGTTTTAAGCGAGGTAATAAGTATGAGACCAATTTCCATGGAACGCGTGGAGGATACAC
>JAGDAL010000297.1 GCA_017959525.1 Lachnospiraceae bacterium
ATGGTCTGCATTTAAAAATTGATTTGTTGGAGGCCGGAAGACCAATGGAAGAGGTTCATCCGGAGATTACCGAACAGTTCATGGCCGGTGTGTTAAACCGTATGCGTGATATAACGATTTTCTTAAACACCACCAAGGAATCTTACCTTCGATTCGGAGAGAATGAGGCACCGAAGTATATTACCTGGTCTACCCAGAATCGTTCCAGATTATTGCGTGTGCCGGTGATTCGCGGTAAGAAGGAGGGCTTCATTTTACGTTCTCCGGATTCCGAGATCAATCCGTACCTGGCATATGCCATGGTGATTCAGGCAGGTCTTGAGGGCGTAAAGCGCAAGGAGGAGTTGCCAAAGCCACAGGAGAAATCCAGTCGCTTGTTTAAGGATGAGGACTTCAGCGAGTTCCAGAAGTTACCGACCTCATTGACTGAGGCTATGGAATGGGCGAAGAACTCTACCTTTTTACAGGATACAGCGCGTATGGATATTGCTACGCGATTCTTAGATGAAATCGAACGCCGTGAATTTAAGTAATAAGAGGAGCATGCAATGGAACAAGCATTAATTATTTGCGATGCTCCCAAAGGCCGAGAATTCTACGAAGATATCCTGTCCAAGAACGGATATGAACATCTGATGACCGTAACCAACGGTGAGGAAGGCAAGCGAGCCTTAGCAGATGGGGAGTTTGATATTTGTGTGATCAATACGCCCATGCGATGTTGCAATGCCATTGGTCTAGCCAAGGAGATTGCCATGCATCATACCTGCCAGGTGTTATTGTTCGTGCGGGAGGAATCCTTCGAGGCGACGGCGGAAGCGGTAGAAGATTATGGAGTGTTAACCATATCCAAGCCCGTAAATCGTCAGGCGTTTTGGAGCACTTTAAAACTGGTTCGTGCAACTGCGGCACGAATTGCTTATGCCAACAATGAGATTAAGCGTCTCCAAAAGAAGTTGGATGAGCAGAAAATGATCAGCCGCGCCAAGTGTTTGTTGATTGAAAAACAACAAATGACGGAAGCAGATGCGCATCATTACATGGAAAAACAAGCCATGGACCGTAGGGTGAGTCTGCGTTTGGTCGCAGAAGATATTGTGGATTTTTATAGCGAAGATTAGGAGGAATTTGTTTTGTCGAAGTTTGTATTTGTCACAGGTGGAGTTGTTTCCGGATTGGGAAAGGGTATTACAGCAGCATCCTTGGGTCGCCTTCTGAAGTTACGTGGATTTAAGGTGGCATCTCAGAAGTTAGATCCATACATGAATGTAGATCCGGGTACCATGAGCCCGTATCAGCACGGCGAAGTGTTCGTTACCGATGACGGCGCAGAGACAGACTTGGATTTGGGACATTATGAGCGTTTTATCGACGAGAATTTGAATAAGTACTCCAATCTGACCAGTGGTAAGGTGTATTGGAATGTTTTAAACCGTGAGCGTAAGGGCGAGTACTTGGGTCAGACCGTACAGGTCATCCCACACATTACCGATGAGATTAAGCGCTTCATTTATATGGGTGCCAAGGAAGCGGATGCGGATGTGATGATTACGGAAATCGGTGGAACCATCGGTGATATCGAAGGTCAGCCGTTTATCGAGGCCATTCGTCAGGTATCTTTGGAAGTAGGCAGAGAGAATTGCCTCTTTATCCATGTTACTTTGGTTCCTTACCTGAGTGGCTCTGATGAGCACAAGTCCAAGCCAACCCAGCACTCCGTCAAGGAATTGCAGGCCCTTGGAATTCATCCGGACATTATCGTTACCCGTGTGGATCGTCCGTTGGAAGAGTCCATTAAGGAGAAGATTGCCCTGTTCTGTAACGTAAAGAAGGACTGTGTTGTCGAGAATAATACCATGGATTGCCTCTATGAAGCACCGATTATGCTTCATAATCACGGCTTGGATACGGTTGTTTGCCGAGAACTTGGTTTAGAGGCGAAGATGTTAGACCTTTCCTCTTGGGAAGATATGGTGGATCGCATCCATCACTTGAACAAGAAGACCACCATTGCCATTGTCGGTAAGTATGTGGCCCTTCATGATGCCTACCTTTCTGTTCGTGAAGCATTGTATCACGGTGGTTATGCCGACAATGCCGAGGTAGATGTACTTTGGATTGATTCCGAGACCATTACCAAGGAGAACGTGGCAGAGGTATTAAAGGATGCCGACGGTATTCTGGTTCCGGGCGGTTTCGGCGATCGTGGAATCGAAGGTAAGATTTTAGCTTGTGAGTACGCAAGAGAGAACGATGTACCTTATCTTGGAATCTGCCTTGGTATGCAGATCTCTGCTATCGAGTTTGCCCGTAATGTTTGCGGTATCGAAGATGCTAACTCCAGAGAGTTTACGCCACAGGGTGAGCATTGCGTCATCGATTTGATGGAAGAGCAGATGGCGGTTGTTCGCAAGGGTGGTACCATGCGTCTTGGTGCATATCCATGTAAGGTCATTCCTGGCACCATGCTGGAAAAAGCTTACGGAGAAGCAGAGATTAGCGAGCGTCATCGTCATCGTTTCGAGTTTAATAATGCGTATCGTAAGCAGATGGAAGATGCAGGTCTTGTGATCTGCGGAACCTCTCCGGACGATATGATTGTGGAGGCAGTGGAAGTGCCACAGAATCGCTTCCATGTGGGCGTTCAGTTCCATCCGGAATTCAAGTCCCGTCCGAACAAGCCACATCCATTGTTCCGTGAATTCGTTGCAGCCTGTGTGGAAAAAGCACAGTAATATCTACCACCTTGCTGGTAAATGCTATGGGATTGTGGTATGATTCCATAGTTAAGATATTATTCATAGGGAGTGCAGTTTTATGTGTGGAATCTGTGGATTTACAGGTAATCTAGTAGAAAAAGAAGACGTATTGACCCGGATGATGAATCGTATCATTCATCGTGGACCGGACAGTGCGGGAATGCATATATCCGACGGCGTAGCACTTGGCTTTCGTCGTTTGTCCATCCGTGACTTAAACAACGGAGATCAGCCAATGTACAACGAGGACAAGACCTTGGTTGTTACATTCAACGGTGAGATCTACAACTACAAGGAGTTACGTGAGGACTTAGAAGCAAAGGGACATATTTTTGCAAATAATGCAGATACAGAAGTCTTGTTACACGGTTACGAAGAGTACGGTACCGAGATGGTGAAGATGCTGCGCGGTATGTTTGCCTTTGTTATTTGGGACTTGAAAACCAAGACCATGTTCGGAGCCAGAGATTACTTCGGAATCAAGCCGTTTTACTATACCCAGATCAATGGCAACTTAGTATACGGTTCTGAGATTAAGAGTATCTTAGAGCATCCGGAATACAAGAAGGAAGTGAATCCGGAAGCATTAGAGAATTATTTGACCTTCCAGTACTCCGTATTGCCGGAGACCTTCTTCAAGGGTATTTACAAGTTAATGCCATCTCATTGCTTCATCTATAAGGATGGCAAGATGGAGATCAGCCGTTACTATGATCCACAGTTCATTCCGGATGAGTCTTACGAGAAGGAAGACTTAGTGAACCGTATCGATGAAGTGATGCAGGATTCCGTGAAGGCGCATATGATCGCAGACGTAGAGGTTGGTTCTTTCCTTTCCTCCGGTGTGGATTCCAGTTATGTGGCTGCTTCTTTCCATGGAGATAAGACCTTTACCGTTGGTTTCGATTATGAGAAATACAACGAAATCGACTATGCCAAGGCATTGTCTAAGAAGATTGAGATTGATAACTACAGCAAGCTCATTACCACCGATGAATACTGGAACATTCTTCCGAAGATTCAGTATCACATGGATGAGCCGCTGGCAGATCCTTCTGCCATTGCACTTTACTTCGTATCCAACACCGCAGCACAGCACGTGAAGGTTGCGTTGTCCGGTGAGGGTGCGGATGAGTTCTTCGGTGGATATAACATTTATCATGAGCCGTTCTCTTTGGCCGGCTACCAGAAGCTTCCGAAGGGTCTTCGTAAGGGCTTGGCTGCATGCGTGAAGGCATTGCCATTCCGCTTCAAGGGTAAGAACTTCATTATCCGCGGAAGCAAGGATGTAGAAGAGCGCTTTGTCGGTAATGCGTTTATGTTCAACGAGGCAGAGCGTGAGAAGATTTTGAAGGCTCCTACCGGTCATTATGACCACAAGGAATTAACCAAGCCATATTATGCGAAGGTGA
>JAGDAL010000298.1 GCA_017959525.1 Lachnospiraceae bacterium
CCAGACACTGGAAGAACAGATACGCTTCCTGAATGTTAGAAATCAAACTATAGATAAAAAGTCCCAACAGCATGAACACCGACGGAATAATACCATAGAGTCCTGTCAGCAGGATAAACGGCAGATTGTAAAAACCAAACTTCGCATATTCGATTTCGATATATCCGAAATTTCCTCCGTAGCGATAGAACGCTCCCATGACAAAAACTGCCAGTAAAAAGATCACAATGCTAATCAGCAAATGACGCCGTTTGTGCGGCTCTTTTAAAGTCTGTGATAGTTTCTTTAACATTTGTAAAGACCCCCTCGTCCAAACCTAATGTTGCATATCTTCCACACGTTGCTTTACGAAAAATTCATTGATGGCCGCCAGCAATTTGTTTCGCGGCATGGTCTTCAACAGATAACTCTCCGGTCCTAGGGACAGGCCTTTTAGGACGCTGTGCTTATCCGCCTTCACCGTCAAAAACATGACCGGAATATGTGCTAGCGCCGGATCGGAATGCATCATTTCCAACACTTGCGGACCATCCGTCACCGGCATCTCATAATCCAAAAGAATCAGATCCACCTGATTCTTGGTTAAGAAGGTGATGGCAGCCGTTCCGGAGTTGACCATATACACCGTGTAATGATCTTCCAGCCAGGCCTTCATGGTACGAAGCATGGTACCGTCATCATCCACTAAGAGGATGCGCTTCTTCTGGCTACGGATAATCTCCTGCTTTTGAATCTCATCCAAATTGTCTCCCAGCTCCTTGATATTCACCGGGCGCACGAAGCTGCCAGCCAACTGGTTCTTCGGAATGATGGTATAGAGTTTCTCCAACTCTAAGTGTTTTCCGATAACAACCAGAGACATATACTGTTCCGTAATGCGGTCCTTCAGATACATCAGCTGCTGCTCATGCTCCTCCGGACTATCCAGATACAACACAAATACACCCACTTCCGAGTGGTATTTGTTGAGTTCATCCACATCCAGTTCCGTCTGCAGAACGTTGTATCCGTTTTGCTCCAATTCTTTGACGATGGCAGTCACCATAAAACTCTTGTGATCACCGATTAGTATAACGTTGTTATTCATTCGTTAGCGCTCCTTCCTAGAGGATTGCAAGCAGATGATCGCGATCAACCGCAGCCATTAATTCACGCACCTTGTCATATTTTTCCTGCTCCGATTCCGGCATACGATAGTCTTTCAACATCTCCATAATCCGGTCTGCACTGGAAAAATCGTAAACTTCTATTAATTCTTTCAAGTCTTCCCAGACCTGTTGTAACTGCTCATCTTCAATGAAGGACAGCTCTTCCTCATCCCGCTCGGCAATCGGAGCTAAGATATCTTTTAACTGGCGATACTGTCGTAACAGCTCCGGCGTCAATTCCCGAATCTTATCTTCCCGTTCGTTGTCACCACACTCTTCCAAGTAGGCGGCATAAGAGGATAATTCCAGCGCGCCGATTAATCTGGCACCACCCTTAAGGGCATGCACCAAAATGGTATAATTGCGAAAATCCATATCCTTGGCATAGCCTTCAATGGCATCGGCCTTGGAATCAATGCTAAGGTAGAACTCTTCCAATGCATCTCTTAGGATGACCGGATTGTCACAGTATTCCATGGCACGGTCCAAATCCAGCACTTTGGCTCCGGCCAAGGCGGCACGGATATTGCCTTCAATGGCCTGGGCGTAATCATCGGTGGCTTTCTCACCAAAGCCCTCCATACCTTCGAAGATCACCTTCTCGGTCGGAAGATAACGAATCAACATCTGCTCTAACAACTGTCCGTTTACCGGCTTGGACAGATAATCATCAAATCCTGCGGTTAAGTATTCTTCCATGGCACCACTAATGGCATTGGCCGTTAAGACGATACAAGGGATATCGTTGTTTACCGTCTCTGAGGCACGAATGCGATGCAACAGTTCCACGCCATCCATGTTCGGCATACGGTAATCGATCAGTGCCACATCATACTGTTGGTTTTCCAACATAACAAGAGCTCCGGTTCCACTTAAGGCCGTATCCACCTGCACCTGACACGGCTTCAATAAGCCCTGTACCACGGCCAGATTCATCTGGGTATCATCCACCACCAGAATTCTGGCATCCGGTGCATGGAAGCTCTCATACAGCTTCTCTGTACGCTCGTTCATCTCGCGATAGAACCGTGTGAAGTCACCAATCGGCTCCCAACTGATGACGCGTTGCCTTATGCGGAAAGAGAACTTGGTTCCGTGTCCGTATTCACTCTCCACCTGCAAGTCACAGTTCATAGCATGTAACAGGTTTCGCACGATACTCATACCAAGGCCGGTTCCTTCAACGGTTAAGTTGTTCCGCTCGTCGATGCGCTGGAACGGAGAAAACAGCTTATCCAAATCATCCTGTCGGATACCGATACCCGTATCCTGTACGCACACATCAATAAATACGTCATCCTCTCCGGCCCGCTCGAAGGTAACACGAAGAGAGACGCTACCGGTTTCCGTATACTTTACGGAGTTATTCAGCAGATTCAACACACACTGCTTAATACGGATTTCATCGCCGTATAACAGGTGCGGCATCTCCGTATCAAAATCAAAAATCAGATTCAACTTCTTCTCTTTTGCACGGAAGGATACCATGTTGTAGAGATCGTTGATGGTGGACGTCAAATCATATTCCACCGGAATAATTTCCATTTTTCCCGCTTCAATCTTGGAGAAGTCCAGGACATCATTAATTAAGCCCAGCAAAGTCTTGCCGGCATTC
>JAGDAL010000299.1 GCA_017959525.1 Lachnospiraceae bacterium
AGAAAAATTTATACTTTTAAACGCTGTACAATCATTCCGGATACAATACCGATGACGATACCGGATACCGTTCCGATGACTACCAAAAACGGCAGGTAATACACCAGACTTGTAGTCTCCAAAACGAACATGGCCACGATAATCTGACCCATGTTATGGAAGACGCCGCCTAAGACGCTAACGCCCACCGCAGAGAAGAGATTGGTACGCTTTCCAATCATCATCGCCGCAAAGGATAACAGGGCTCCTGCCAGGGAATACAGCATCATTGCCATATTACCGAAGGTCAGTCCCACTAGGATCACACGAACCAGGGAAAGGGTAAAGGCATCCCTTGGTCCAATCTTATATAACGCTACCATGACCACCAGATTGGCCAATCCAATCTTGGCGCCCGGAATTCCAATATTAATGGGCAGCAACATCTCCACATAGGATAAGACAAATGCCAGTGCTACCATCAGTCCTAAAAATGCAATTCTTTTAGCCTTCATATAGCCTCCTGACATCAATGGGTTGCTGCATCGATATCATCTTCTTCCCCACCGACAATCTCTACCACTACCTTATTCGGAAGGCAGACAATGGTATCTCCGGCATAATGGGTGTGAAAATGATGGACACAAATCTGGTCTCTACAGCTGGCCTCGGAAATGTAAGCCTCCCCATTTGAAATGGTCAGCACATTATACGCTCCGTTCTCTAGCTCAATGCGCTCGTTGCGGTCTTCATCCAACGGATAACGACCGTACTCTACGCCATCCACCGTTACTACCGCCATCGGATGGTCTACCACCCGCCTGCTCTGACGGAATCCGCTATAGATTACGAAGCCAAAGGTCAGAACCAGTATTACAATGATTAGAATCAGATCGTTTCTCTTCATACCTTACTTCACTGTACTTTCTTCAAAGTGATCGGAATACACCTTCTTGCCATCATGGAATACCCACATGGCTTCGATATCATCCCGTCCATTGACGAAGGCCATGCCGTCTTCCAAAGACATAGTATAAAGCGCTGTGGACAGGGCATCCGCCTCACCGGAATCCTTGGTCAAAATAGATACGGCAGCAAACGTATCTGCCGGGAATAAGGTGTCCGGATTGATGATGTGGCAATATACCTTATCGTCTACTACATAATACCGCTGATAGTCACCGGAGGATACCACACACTGACCGTCTTCTAAGTCTAACTTCTCGATATACTCCTCATCGCTATCCATATCCGGATTCTGGATGGCTACGCGGAATGGAGTTCCGTCATAACGGGTGCCGATTCCGGAAATATTACCGCCTAAGCTAAGAAGCAAATGATCCATGCCCTGCTCTCTGCAGTAGTCCATCACCCGCTGGCAGGCAAATCCCTTGCCGGTACTTCCTACATCCAAAGACATCTCGGGGTCAGCCAAATACACCGTATGCGCATCCTCATCGATAATCAAATCTTCGATATTGGTATGCTCTGCCGCTGCCTGTAATTCCTCCAGCTTCGGAAGTGCGGCGCGCTCCGGATTCTCGCTTCCATACTCCCGATACTCATGCCAAATGGAGAGCACGGATCCCATAGCAACATTGACTCTGCCATCGGTCTCATCATACATCTCTTTGCTGAATTTCAGGAGTGCAATAATCTCATCATCCACTTCTACCGGAGCAATTCCGGCATTGTCATTGATGGTCTTAATATTGTTTACGCCTTCGTAATCATTATAGATATCATAGAGGTTGTTGTAGAAAACCAGCCGTTCTTTTACGATATCCGCCTGCTTCCGGAACTCGTCTTCGTTAGTTGCAAATCCAACAATCTCTGTTCTGGTATCAAAGATATCCAAAAAGGTTGCGGTATAATGCTGCATCTCTGGTTCTTCTGTAGCAGCTTTGCCACCAAACAGTTTTCCGGATTGCGCCAACAGTATTAAAACAATCAATCCTATAATTACAATTATTGAGATTCCTTTGGTCTTGTTCATAACTCCACCCATGCAAAAAAGTAGGGAGCGTGCAAGGATGCACGCCCCCTCGTACAATTTAAATTTTAGACAAATTATTTTGCGTTGGCAACAGCCTTAGCGATTACAGCGTTGAAATCTGTAATGTGGATAGATACGGAAGCAGCAAGATCTGCATCAGCAGCACGACCTTCTGTTACAGCAGTACCCTGAACTTCTTCTACAGTCTTACCAACAGTGTACTCAGCATAAGCAGCAGCCTGCTCATTCCACTCCTTACCGATTGCAGAAGCGCTCTTCATACCGTAAGCAGCACCAAGCTCGTTCTTGCTTGGAACGTCAGCGCTCTTATCAGCAGTGATCACACCGTTTGCATCGAAAGTGATCTTAGCCTGAACAGCATCGATAATAGAGCTTGTGATAACGCCTTCTTCATTTACAGTAAGAACAGAGATGGTTGTGTAAGCCTCAGCTACACCATCCTCCTCAGCAGCGTCCTTAGAGTTGGAGATCTTAGTAGAAAGACCTAAACCAAGCTTATCTCCTTCCAAAGCACCACCAGCTACAGCGTTGTTCATAGCCTCAAGAACAGCAGCCTGGAAACCGGTAACGTGGATGGATACGGAAGCAGCTAAGTCAGCATCTCCGGCATAACCTTCAGAGATAGCCATTCCGCTGATCTCAGCAGCAGTCTTACCTACAGCCCACTCAGCGAAAGCATCAGCCTGCTCATACCACTCCTTACCAATGGAAGAAGCCTTCTTCATACCATAGTCATCGCCAAGCTCTCTCTTAGAAGCGTACTCAGCATTTAAGTCAGAGGTGATCTTACCATCAGCGCTTACACCAATCTTGGTCTGAGCGATGTCGATTACACACTCAACGATTGCACCGTTGGAATCAACAGTTACAGCAGCAACAGTAGCGTCGCACTGAGCAGTTCCTTCAGCATCAGCAGAAGCGTCAACGGAAGAATCAATTCCTACTACGGTACCAATACCGGTAAGAAGCTCACCCTCAGCAGCTACAGGAGAAGATACGGTGGTATCCTCAGTAGTGGTCTCAACGGTCTGAGCTGGCTGTACAGCCTCTGGAGCTTCTGCAGCTTCTTCAGCACCACATCCAACGAATGTTGTTGCGGATAAAGCTGCAACACACATTAATGCAACTAAATTCTTTTTCATGTTTTGTTCCCTTTCTTCATCATGAAATAGTACTTTTATATTTTTAGTGACAAGTCACTAGAAATATCATCCCTTTAGGCCTACAAACGCCTTCTCTAACAATCCGCCAAGAATGGTCTTCTGCTCCTTTGTCATGCCGATTTTTTGCATGGCATCCTGAGCTAACTTGTAGTATTTCTCCGCCGTTCTGTGGGTATAACCGACGCCGTCATGACGCTTTACTGCTTCAAAAACCTCTTCCTTGGACAGTTCATTCCGTTCCGCCTTCACAACCAGTTCCGGCTGACAATCAAAAGCATGGATTAACGGCAACGTAACGACACCATTCTCAAAATCCGACTGTACCGGCTTCAAGGCAGAATCCGTAGAATTCTCATAATCAATGCAGTCATCCGTCAGCTGGAAAATAATGCCGGTGTAACGGCCCAACTTCCGATACAGCTTCTGGGTACGCTCATCCGTCGCACCGGCCAAAGCTCCTGCATGATAGGAAGCTTCGAAAAGCGCCGCCGTCTTGCCGTCGATAATGGACAGATAACGGAACGGCTGCAACCGGAAGTTCCGATTGTTGATGTTCTGTCGAAGCTCTCCAAGCGCAATATTTTGCACATATTTTGAGAAATCAAAACTCTTGTAACGATCCTGTTCCTGTACTGCGGTTACTTCCCGAATGGCAGCTGCCAGAAGGAAATCACCACAAATGACTGCGGTACGCTTGCCGGCCTTCTTCTGTAGGGTCACCTGGCCGCGTCTAAGATCAGCATCATCCATAATGTCGTCGTGAACTAAGGTTGCCAAATGAAGCACTTCCACTGCAGCTGCAAAGCGAACGGCATCATAGGATACCGTGCCCTGCTCATCCAATGCGCAGGCAAGCAATGCTCTTGCGCGCATCATCTTGCCTGTGACCTCGGTCAGATAAGAAACATACTCTCTTACCAACGCGGGTCCGGATGTAATTATCTTCGCAGTTTCTTTTTGTACTTCACGAAAGGCAGTTTCATAATCCAACCTGCGATTAATCATTGTACAAATACCACTTTCTCGCCCACTTGACCTTTTGCCACTTCTTCTTTAAAAACGGCATCAGGTAGTAATCGATTCCAAGGGTATATCCGCCACCGATTAATAAAGCAATTCCGGCAAAAATCATCCAGAACGTATTCAAATATAAACCTGTTGTTGTTACAAACATTGCCTGCAATACCAAAGATACGCCTGCGGAAAGGAAGGTGAAGCATCCACCCATAAGTCCCAGTCCGATGAGAATCTCCATCACTACGATAAAAATCTGCATGAACAACTGCATTCCGTCGCTGGCAAGAACGACGTTGTTAACGAACCAATCCACAAACGGAACCTGAATCTTGAATGCGATATCAGATAATGTGGAAGATGCAAGGTCTGTTCCGGAAACCAAGATGGTCTCGAACAACTTGAAGTTCCAGTCAAAAATAACGGTTCCGGTCTGTACAGCAGCATCAGCAACTGCAGTAGAAGCGGATGCAACAGCATCAACAGCCTCGGTAGAAGCAGAAGCAACAGCATCAGCAGCTGCAGGATCAATACGACCAAGTAAAGTATCAAACCAGGTATTGGCACCGCCGAAGAAACCGGTGAGCATTGGCTTTTCGAACCAGCCCTCTAAAATCTTCATGATTCCTTCGTATACCCATACAGCACCAACCCAGAGACGAATCGGCACGAGCATGAAGCTTGGTGTGCGGTTGGAAAAATGTCCGCCAAGGAAGCTTCGGTTGTTACGGATGGTGAAGAACTCATGCTTCAGATAAGAAATAATCTTGGTCCATCCCATAACCTGGATGAAGTAAATAATATTGATAAAGTGCTTTGCAAACATTGCAAAGAAAGATGCAAAGTTGATCTGGTGCTTTGCCATACCACCGCGGGCAACACCGTAACGTCCGCCGACGCAAACCATAACACCGTGGAATTTCGGGTTGTAGGATTCTACCTTGTCGGACTTGGTGATTGCAGCAAGGATGTTCTTCGCAACACAAGCTGCGGAATGCTCCGCATTCTCAACCATCTGAGGAACCGGACGCTCCTCGCCAGGTGCAGTGTAAAGCATGTTATCGCCGATGACATATACGTTCTCATGATCAACGGAACGAAGATG
The DNA here is from genome assembly GCA_017959525.1 of Lachnospiraceae bacterium. Classification (GTDB taxonomy): domain Bacteria; phylum Bacillota; class Clostridia; order Lachnospirales; family Lachnospiraceae; genus XBD2001. The sequence continues at coordinate 5,279 of JAGDAL010000299.1, forward strand.
CTCATCTACCTGGATACGTCCTCTACCACCGCTGGTAACTTCCTTTGCGATGTCAGAAGTAATCTCAGAGCTCTCGATACCTGCAGTCCAGATAACGGTTCCTGCAACGTGCTCGGTTACTTCGTCATTCTTCTTTAACTTAATGAAGTTCTTACCAACGCCAACAACGCTAGCGTTCATAACAACATCTACGCCCATCTTGCGAAGGCGCTTATCTACCTTGTTCGATAACTTCTCCGGCAAAATCGGCACCGGACGGGACAATCCGTCTACATCAACGATGGTAACTTCCTCACGCTTGATGTTGAATCTCTTGCAAAGAATTGGAGTGTACTCAGCGAGCTCACCAACCATCTCAACACCGGTAAATCCGGCACCAACCACATAGAAGCTTAAGAGCTCCTTACGCTTTGCAGCGTCTGTCTCATCCGCTGCCAAACGGAAACAATCATGAATGCGATCACGAAGCTTAACTGCATCGTCATAAGACCATAAGGTGTAGCTGTTCTCCTCTGCACCTTCTACGCCAAAGTAGGTTGGCTTAGAACCTGCTGCAACAACTAAGTAGTCATAGTCATACTGCGCATTCTTTCCCTGAACTTTACAATTCTCAAAATCAACCTTCGTAACAGTGTCAAGAACAACGTTGACCTTACGACCTGCAAAGATCTGGTCTAAGTTCATCTTTACGCTCTCTTCACCTACACGGCACGCAGCGACCTCATGTAACTCGGTAAGCATCGTATGATACGGATGCTTATCAATTAATGTAATCTGTGTTTCGCCTGCAAGCTTCTTCTTGCGAAGTTTTTTCTCGAGTTTTTTGGTAGCAAGTACACCTGCGTAACCTGCTCCGATTACGACAATATTCGTCATAATAGTTCCTTTCTATAACAAATATTAATAGGTTGTGCACCATCACATTTCGCGCAATTGGAAATAGGATGCTCTTGCATTTTACCATAAATAATTGTACGCAACAATATCTTTCGTTATTTATTTGTCAAAAATTTACTTTTGTGCTATTATTCAAAAGCCTAAATAATTGATAAACAAAAGGATTGTAGCGTATGAAAAAGTTTTTAAAATTCGTAGAAATTCAGACAAAGATTACCAGCTTGTTTGCTTTTGCAAACACCTTGGCCTTCATTATTTATCAGAAACAGCCCATCAATGTGCCGCTAATGGTGATTTTCTTCATTGCCATGTTCGTCTTTGACCTGACCACCACCGGTATTAATAACTACATTGATAGTAAGGATTATCCGGAGATGCTTCCGGTTCCGAGAAAGTTTGCTTTTGCTTCTATTATTACCATGCTGGCACTAAGCACCGTGCTTGGTCTGTACCTGGCTTACCGTACCGGTATCGTGGTCTTGCTCCTTGGTGCCCTTTGCTTCTTATTAGGAATCTTCTATACCTTCGGTCCCATTCCGATTTCCCGTATTCCGCTTGGAGAGCTGTTCTCCGGAATCGCCTATGGTATGTTCATTCCGTTTTTGATGCTCTACATCAATAACCCAAGCCATTACCTGACCTTATCTTTTTCCCTAGAGAACATCACCCTATCCCTTGAAGTGATCCCGCTTCTTAGCTTCCTGTTGTTCTCTTTGGTTACGACCTTTACCACGTCAAACATTATGTTGGCCAACAATACCTGCGATTTAAAAAAGGATGAAGCGGTTCATCGCCTCACCCTGGTCCATTACATCGGACAGCCAACTGCCGTTAAGCTCTTTGGCTGGTTGTACTATAGTTGTTATATTGCTGTGATTCTCATGGTGGTATTCGGTATCCTGAATCCGTTTGCACTGGCATTTCTTCTTTCCTTCCCTTTGGTATGGAAGAATGTATCTATATTCAAACAGGAGCAGGTCAAGGAAAAAACCTTCATCTGCTCCATCCGTAATTTTGTGATCATCAATACCGCATATCTGGCATCCATTTTGCTTGCGGCAATTTTTCACTAAATCGCATTTTGTTCATTTTAGTTGTGTACAACCGGTTTCATATGGGTTATCATATGTTTGTCATTACTAACCGCATTTTTTAGGAGGTTTTATATGGAAAACATAGAGCGCGTATGTCAGTTTTTAAAGGATGCCAACACTTACTACTTGGCAACCGTTGATGGCGATCAGCCAAGAGTTCGTCCGTTCGGAACAGCTCATATTTTTGAGAATAAGTTATACATCCAGACCGGTAAGTCTAAGGACGTTGCAAAGCAGATCCTTGCAAATCCAAAGGTTGAGATTTCCGGAATGGCTGCAGGCAAGTGGATTCGCCTCTCCGGCAAGCTGGTTTTAGATGACCGCTTCGAGGCTAAGAAATCCATGTTGGATGCGTATCCGTCTCTTCAGAACATGTACAGTGCTGAAGATGAGAACACTGCAGTCTTCTATTTCGAAGATGCAACTGCAACCTTCTGCTCCTTCACGGATGCACCGGAGACCATTACTTTCTAATGACGCAAAAAGGTCACCTCATATGAGGTGACCTTCTTTTTTTGTTTTCTTTTGCTTCGGGATGCGGATGATTGCTTTGGTTCCCACACCCTGCTTACTGGTGATTGTCAGTGTTCCGTCGCACAT